>JAAYPN010000046.1 GCA_012519775.1 Aeromonadales bacterium
GAATTTTTATATGATCCTAAAACCGTGCTTTTTCATTTATGTTGAAATTTTACATTCAGCTAATCTTTTCTTTGCTTTTGCCTGATAGTTTTTTTAGTAAAACTTTTATTAAAAGGAAAAGTCATGAAAAGATATAAGCTTACTAAACTTCTATTAAAGACAGCACTAACCTATGTCTTATGTACTAATGCTGCATTTGCATTTAAGGTCGGTCTTTCACTTTCGACTCAGAACAGCGATACCTCTTATCAGGACGGAATTGAACTTGAGGAAAAATTAAAGCAAAGCGGTTCTGATGCTGATGTGTTTTTTGCATGAGACAACAGCAGTAAACTTCAGTTAAAACAGGTTCAGCGAATGGTTGATGAGAATTACAATCTGATTGTAATCTCTCCAATCAATGGAAAAGACTATAAAAAGGTATTAGAAGAGGCTCATGCCAAAAACATCACTGTAGTTTCCTACGATAAGATGCTGCAGAACACTAAAAATGTTGATTACTTTGTAACAGTAAATAATACCGATATCGGTGTACTGCAGGCTCAGTTTCTAATTGAGAAGCTTGAGCTGCAGACACTAGGTGCCAAAAGAATATTGAGCTTTTTGCAGGCGACTGTCGTGATAACAGTGCAAAAGATATCTGGCAAGGCTTAAAAGGAGAACTGTCTGACTATTTTTACAATAAAACTCTTGAGGTGCCAGCTGGTGAAAACACCATGGGATACGCCTCTATAGCAAACGACAGTTTTTATCTTGCCTTAAAGCGTATGGAAAATATTATCAGGAAAAAAGGGTTATGATTTTGTTCCTGGTGCAAAACTTTTAGACACTGTGGTAAGTCCTAGCGATAATATAATAGCAGGTATTATCAAAGCATTTGAAAACTGTGGGCTATCCAAAGGAACAGTTACAGCTGATTATAGGTACCGATATTTCAAAACGTACAAGAGCATATTTAAAGGAGAACAGCCTTGCTATGACTATTCTTAAAAATAACAATGAACTTCATGATGCAATCCTGTCAATTGCCAATGCCTTAAAATCTGGTAAAAAAGTTGATACATCAAGATTTACAATGAGGGATACCTATAACAGAAAGGCAAGAGTTCAGACATTGCTTTGCGGTAGTTTTGTGGCTACAGGTGATCTTAAGAGTATCGACAGACTGCAGTTTAAAGACAACTTTCCAAAGGCAATTGCAAAATACCTGCCTAGTCAGATAGGCAGTTACAGACCTGCGTCAGGTGATAATAAGCTTGAATACACCAAGGTCATATTTAAAGGCAAATAAGTATAATAAAGAGCAGTCCTATGAAGTTAAGCAAGCTGGATCGAAACTGTAATAATTATCTAAATACAGTAAAAGCTCCTGGCTTGCTTTTGTATTTATATCTGCAAGATGTTTTTTAAAATCCTTAATTTCATCATCTGTAAGAGCATCTTTTCCATCATCATTTATCTTATTTAAGTAAGAGATTATTGAAGCTGTTTTTCCGTCAAATAACTCATCAAGAAGCTGAAGTCTTTTTTTGCTTATAACATCAGGTGTTTTATTTTTATAACACAAAGGCAATGTAGCAATTGCAGCGTATGAAAGTAAAGGCTCTGTCATAGGATTTATTGCATGAGATAAAACAGTTCCATCAAGATTTAATCTGTTGGTAAATTCTCTTGTGTAAATCTTGGTGCAGATGTTTTTACCGTCATTTACGGGGTAGTTATCCCAGATTGTAACTTTTCTGTCAAAGAGCCTGTTTATAGATTCAATATCTTCTTTTGTGATCGATTTTGACAGTACTTTTGAACCAGTCCAGAAGATCTCAATATTCTTATCTAGATCTTTTACTATCTGCTCAAAGTAATCATCAGGTCTTTTACCGAATACCTTATCTAAAATAGGATCGAAGGTGTAATAGGTAGGACAGAAGATAAGTCTGATTTTTTTATCTTTATAATTTTCTTTAAGGTGCTTATTAACCTTTCTTACAATATAGTTCTGAGCCTTGCCTTCACTGCTTTCATAAAGCTTGATGTCATCAAAGAGTATAGAGATGATGTCTATATCTGCCTCTTTTACTAAAACATCAATTTTATCAGTAAGCACCTTTAAAAGCTTATCTACATGCTCTGAAATTGCCAATGGTGATATACCGATACCAAATTTCAGATTATGTTTGCGACAGTGTGTCTTTAAATCCCTAAAAAAGGTGATTGATTCCTTTGTAAAAGGTTGCTGCCAGTCTCTGCGCAAACTTCTGTCATTTTTAGGGGCATAGATATAATAGGAAAAACCTTTTGATGAAATCAATCTGATAAGGCTTTTTCTGTCTTCTGCTGAATAAGGTCTGCCGTAGAAGCCTTCGATAATTCCAAGTGTTGTTTCCATTTAGCTATGTCCTGAGCCCAAAAAGTTTACCTTCAACTATGCTAACTTATTTCAAAAAAAGTTTCCTATAAAAAGTGCTCATAAATAAACAATTCTCAAATTATTTCAAAAGAAATCTTTTGGAAAATTATCTCTGATATTGAGAAATAAATATCCTTTGAATATCTGTAAGTCCTTAATTATCATCGGAAAAGCCAAAGTATATGAACAAATGTCAAGCTATCATTTTTATTTGTGCTTGCAAAGATCAAAAAACACTGCTGTTTTAGTGTAACTGCATTGCCTCCCATTGATAAAACCTGTTCATCTAAGTATAATATCCAAGTTTGTAAAGACGCACGGTACAGTTGTATCTCTGCTGCGTCATTTGATGTTTGTTAATTACTGCAACCTAGATATAGAGGTAAACGATGCAGGTTTCAACCGAAAAGAAAGAGGGCGTAAAGCACCTTCTAACTGTTACTGTGCCAGCAGAAGATGTAAAAAAGGCATATGAAGTTAGTTTCCGCAAGTATGCAAAGAACGCAAAGATTGATGGCTTCCGTAAGGGCCACATTCCAACTAAGGTTCTAGAGCAGCAGTTTGGCGGTCAGATTTATTCAGAAGCTTATGACTCATTAGTAAACCAGACTTTAGGTCAGGCTATTGAAGAGTCAAAGCTAGCAGTTGTTGGCTACCCAAAGATTGAAGTTAAGTCAGCAACTTTCAAGCAGGACGAGGATTTCGTTTACGAGGCTACTGTAGAGGTAACTCCTAAGTTAGAAATCAAGCCATTTGAAGACTTAAAGTTAAAGAAGATTGTTTCTGAGTTATCAGACGCAGACGTAGACAACATGATTGAGACTCTACGTAAGCAGCAGGGTAAGTGGCAGGTTAAAGATGGTGCAGTAGTAGCTAAGGATACTCGCATCTCAATTAACTTCACAGGTCGTTGCGATGGCGTTGAGTTCGAAGGCGGTAAGGCTGAGAACTTTGATATCACTGTAGGTCAGACTCAGATGATCCCTGGTTTCGTTGAGCAGATCGAAGGCCACAAGGCTGGCGAAAGCTTCACTATCCAGGTTAAGTTCCCAGAAGAGTATCACGCAGAGAACCTAAAGGGTAAAGATGCAGAGTTCGATATCGTTGTAAATTCAGTATCAGAGCTTGCTCTTCCAGAAGTTAACGTAGACTTCATCAAGTTATTCGGTGTAAAAGATGGTTCAATCGACACCTTCAAGGCTGACTTACGCAAGAACATGCAGCGTGAATTAGACCGTGCAATCTACACTCAGAACCGTGCACAGTTATTCGACGCTTTAGTAGCTCAGTACGGTGATTTTGATGTTCCAGAAGCTTACGTACAGTCAGAAGTATCTCGTTTAGCTAAGAACTTCGAGATGCAGATGCGTGCTTACGGCATGAAGAAGCTACCTGAATCATTCAAGCAAGACGAGATGTTCAAGGAAGAGGCTGTTAAGGATGCTCGCCTAGGCACTATCGTTCGTCAGATCATCGTTGAGTTAGGCTGCACCAAGCCAAGCGATTCATATGTTGACGCTCAGTTAAACCAGATCGCTTCAGCATACGAAGATCCAGCTGAAGTTATCGCTCAGATCCGCAAAGACAAGAACCAGTTAGAGAACGTTGAAAACGCAGCTATCGAAGCTGAAGTTGTAGAAAAGTTACTAGCTAAGGCTTGTGACGGCGAGCAGAAGAAGGCATTTAACGAGTTAGTAGGTCGTCGCTAATCAGATACTGATTTAGCAAATTTATAATAACAAGGAGCTGAGGTTAAATGTTTAATCTTGAAGAACGTGAGAAAATGGCATCAACATTAGTACCAATGGTTGTTGAACAGACTGCCAGAGGTGAGAGGTCATTTGATATTTATTCACGTCTTTTAAAGGATAGAGTAATCTTTTTAACAGGCGAAGTAGAAGACCATATGGCCGATCTAATCGTAGCTCAGCTCCTGTTTTTAGAGTCAGAAGATCCTGATAAGGATATCTATCTGTACATCAATTCCCCAGGTGGAGTAGTAACTGCAGGTCTTGCAATTTACGACACCATGCAGTACATCAAACCAGATGTATGCACTTTGTGTATGGGTCAGGCATGCTCAATGGGGTCATTCCTGTTAGCAGGTGGCGCAGAAGGTAAGAGATTTACCTTACCTAACGCAAGAATCATGATCCACCAGCCATTAGGTGGTTTTAAAGGTCAGGCTACTGACATCATGATCCATGCTCATGAAACACAAAGAATTAAGCAAACTTTAAACGGAATCTTATCAAAGCACACCAATAAGTCTTTAGAAGAGATCACCAAAGATACTGAGCGTGATAACTTTATGACTGCTGATGAAGCTTTAGCTTACGGCTTAGTTGATAAAGTGATTACAAATCGCGCAGAAATTATGAATACTGCAAAGGATGAATAATCATGGATGAGAAGACTAGAAGTACCTGTCTGTTCTGTGGTCAAGGATCATCTGAGAATCGTACTTTAATTAAAGCACGAGATGGTATCTGTATCTGCTCAGACTGTATTACCAAATGCTATCAGATGTTAGAGCAGAATGGTCAGGTAAAGGGCAGCAAAGAAAAGACTACCGGTATTGATTTAGATAACGTTCCAACTCCTCATGAGATTGCAAAGCACTTAGATGAGTATGTTATCGGTCAGGATGATGCTAAAAAAGTATTATCAGTTGCAGTATATAACCATTATCAGAGACTACGTCATTCAGGCGCAGATGCAGACGTAGAGCTTGGTAAATCAAATATTTTACTTGTAGGTCCTACTGGTTCAGGTAAGACCCTGCTTGTACAGACTCTTGCAAAGTTTTTAAATGTACCTTTTGCAATTTCAGATGCAACCACATTAACTGAAGCAGGTTATGTTGGTGAAGACGTTGAGAATGTAATTGTTCGTCTGCTGCAGAATTGCGACTTCGATGTTGAGAAGGCTCAGAAGGGTATTATCTATATTGATGAGATTGATAAGATTGCACGTAAGAGTGAGAATCCATCAATTACCCGTGATGTTTCAGGTGAAGGCGTTCAGCAGGCATTATTAAAGCTTGTTGAAGGTACTGTAGCTTCAGTTCCACCTAATGGCGGCAGAAAACATCCACAGGAAAAGAATATTGAAGTTGATACATCTCAGATCCTTTTCATCTGCGGTGGTGCTTTTGCAGGTCTTGAGAAGATTGTTGAAAAGCGTGTATCAAAGAAAGGTAGCATTGGTTTCGGTGCCGAGGTTATCGGTAAAGATGACCAGATGAGCTTATCTGACAAATATAAGAAAGTAGAGCCAGACGATCTCGTAAAATTTGGTATTATCCCAGAGTTTGTAGGTCGTATGCCAGTTATCACAGCACTTTCTGAATTAAATCGTGAAGAGTTAATCAGAGTGTTACGTGAGCCAAAGAACGCAATTATTCGTCAGTTTGAAGCTATGTTTAAATTTGAAAATGTTAAACTTGAGTTTACTCAAGAAGCATTAAATGCAATTGCAGACACCGCTATCAAGCGCCATACAGGTGCACGTGGTCTTCGTTCTGTGGTTGAAGGACTGCTCCTCAATACGATGTATGACATTCCATCCGTAAGTGACGTTGATAAAGTCGTCGTAGATAAGGATACGGTAGAGAAGAATCAGGAACCTCTTGTGTTAAAGAAAGAGGGATTTGAGATAGCGTCAAATTCATAATTACAATGTTTTTTCTATATTGGGCCTTATACTGATGTAAAGGCCCTTTTTAGTCTTAAGCCCTTGAAGAACACAACTTAAGGCCCCATGTATAGATTGTGAGATTTTAATCCTGGAAAAATATGACTGAAAATACAAAAAAATCAAAAACTTCAGCTACAGCTTCTGAAAAGAAAACAACAAGAAGAAAAACTGTAAAAGCATCTGATGTAAAAACAAACAATAATTCAAAGCAGCTTAAGGGGCAGTTGGTTTTACCTGCTATTACCTTACGTGCCTTAATTATTACACCAAATTCAAAGTTACAGATCACTGCAGCACGTAGCAGCTCTATTAACGCTCTTGAGTATGCAAATTCTCAGGAAGAGAAGAATATTGCTGTTTTCTGTCAGCTAAAAGAGCAGGATGAGAAACCTGATTTTAAGGATTTACACAAGACAGGTGTAATCTGCTCTTTAATTAAACTTAATAAGAAAGGTGAAAACTCAAGACAGTGTTTAATCTCTGGTTTTTCACGTATTAAGTTATTAGCGCTTATCGATGATGAGAATGTTCCATTCAGACAGGCCCGTGTACAGGTTCTTGAAGAGGTTGAGTGCGACAAGAAGGAATCAGATGATACAGCTTCTGTAATTAAATCCAGTCTGCAGTATGCAATGGATAATTCAGACAAGATTGGTCGCTCATTTATCGAAGATTCAGTGCCTAAGCACTTAATCTCTACTATTCTTGAGGAATCATCACTACCAAGATTAACAGATATGTTAACTCAGGTACTAAAAATTGATTTCCAGACAAGATTGATGCTTTTATCTTCAACAAATGCAGTTGAACGTGGCCGCATTATCATTAGTGTATTAAATGGCTATTCATACAAGTCAGAGCTTGAAATGCACATCATTGATATGGCTAAAAAGTCAATGGAGAAGAATCAGAAAGAGTACTACCTTGCAGAGCAGTTAAAAGCTATTAAAAAGGAATTAGGTACTACTACTTCAGAAGATGATGACATCGAAGATTTCAGAGATCGCAACAATAATCTGCAGGCTCCTAAGTACGTACATGAGAGAATTGAGCGTGAGATAAGAAAACTAAATTCTATGAACATCAATTCATCAGAATACTCTGTTGTACGTAACTACATTGATAATCTTTTAAATCTGCCATGGTCTGTATCATCAGATGTGAACTATGACCTTAAAAAGGCAAAAGAAGTTCTAGATAAAGAGCATTATGGTTTAACCAAGGTTAAAGACAAGATTTTAGAGTATCTTGCAATTCAGTCTCGCGTTGAAAAGCTGCATGGTCCTATTATCTGTTTAATGGGCCCTCCAGGTATTGGTAAGACCTCTTTAGGCCAGTCAATTGCAGAAGCTACAGGCAGAAAGTTTGTTCGTGTAGCTTTAGGTGGTGTAAGTGATGAGGCTGAAATTCGCGGTCACAGAAGAACCTATATTGGTGCTCTGCCAGGCAGAATCATTGCTAATATGGCAAAGGTTGGAGTAAACAATCCATTATTCTTATTAGATGAGATTGATAAGATTGTGGCATCAAATCATGGCGATCCATCTGCAGCTTTGCTTGAGGTTTTAGATCCTGAGCAGAACTCAACCTTTGAGGATAACTACGTAGAGATTGACTACGATTTATCTAATGTAATGTTTGTAACTACAGCCAACAGCTACAATATTCCTGGTCCACTATTAGACAGAATGGAAATTATTGACCTTTCATCATATACAGAAGATGAGAAGTTACACATTGCAATTGAGCATCTGTTCCCTAAGCAGAAACGTCTTGCAAATGTTAATGAGAAGGAAATCACCATCGATGATGATCTGATGCTTCACATCATCCGTTACTACACCCATGAGGCAGGTGTTCGTGAACTTGAGCGCATTCTTACTGATATCATCAGAAAGACCGTAAAAGAGTTCATGATAAATAATCCAAAGGCCAAGAAGCTGACTCCGACAGCTATAACCAAAGCTGATGTTGAAAAAATGTTAGGACCTAAAAGATACGACTTTACCTCTAAGCTAAAAGAGAGCAAGGTAGGTATCGTAAACGGACTGTCATGGTCAACCTTAGGTGGCGATATTCTTCAGCTTGAAGCTGTTGCCAATGAAGGTAAGGGTAAACATCAGTTAACCGGTAAATTAGGCGATGTAATGAAAGAGTCAATTACCACTGCTATTACAGTGGTTAGAACCTTATCAAAGGATCTTCATTTAAATCCTAATTTCTTTGAGAGTTCCGATTTACATGTACACGTACCAGAAGGTGCTGTACCTAAAGATGGCCCATCAGCAGGTGTCGGCATGGTAACAGCTATAGTATCAGCTCTTACTGGTAATCCTGTACACTCTGATGTTGCTATGACAGGTGAAATTACCCTGCGTGGTGATGTGCTTCCAATTGGCGGTTTGAAAGAGAAACTTCTTGCTGCAATGCGCGGTGGCATCAAGACTGTTATGATCCCTGCTGAGAATGAAAAAGACTTATGGGATATTCCAAAGGTAGTAACTGAAAAGATGACCATTAAGCCTGTTTCAAGAATTGAAGAAGTTTTAAAGACAGCTTTAGAGAATGATCCTTATAACTTTGTTCCATGCACACCATGGAAGAACAAGGAAAAGAAGGCTCAGCCTAAAAAGAATGTCAGCTCAGGTAACGATAGTATGAATATTGTTTTGTAAGGAATTAACATGAGTGCAGAAACTGAAAAACAAGCTGTTGATGAGGCAGTAGTAAAGTTTGATGATGAGCAGCAAGAAGAGCAGAAGCCTTCTATTGATAATGAAATTCAGGCAGTTTTAAAATCAGCAGACAGTCTGATTGCTGTTTTAGAAAAGCTTTCTCCTGAGGTAAACTCTGATAAGGTTATAAACCCTGAAGCATTTTTAAAAATCATTAAACCATTATGTGTAAATGTTGAAAATACCTTACCTGTAATGATGGAGTTTGAGGATAATCTTCAGTATTTAAAAGAAGAGAATGCCTATGTTTTAAGACAGAAGATTGCTCATATTGAAGATGATTTGCTACCTCCATTATTAGATTATATTCGTGAGCACGAAAAAGCTAAAAAAGAGTAGTTTTTTAAGTTCAATAACACTATAAACGCCACAGTTTAAAAAATAATTGTGGCGTTTTAATGTGTGCTCAGCATGAGCATTATCTATAGGGTGTGAGTCCCGAAGTTGCCCGCTAACGGGAAAACTTAGCAAAACCGCAAGGTGGTCATGGTGACATGGTAGCTGAAAGAAGCGGATAGCA
>JAAYPN010000047.1 GCA_012519775.1 Aeromonadales bacterium
CCCTCTTTCAAGGGCCCACACAGATTGTCCGTACTGATTTTTAAAGAGCTTTATAAAACGCTTGGTTTTATTTGTCGTTGTCTTGCGCGACAACGGAAACACATTCTACTGATTTTTTAGTTCATGTCAAACATTTTTTTACAAATTTAATAAAAAAATTACCCTTGCCTTTACACTTTCTTTAAATACTCATGTAAAACAATAGGTTATTTTAAATCAAATTTTTACGTTATCGTTTTGACTGCCTATATATATTTAAAGTTAGTTAATATTCTGTAAATATCAAATTATTTGATTTAGATGTGACAGGGTAAGAATTTATGGTTGTAGCAGCAGCGCTGCTACAGCAGATGAGATTTTCTATTTTTTTATGTTACCTTTCTTTTACAGGTAACCAGATTTTACTGTGGTAGTCTACAGAGGATGGATCGCCATTTGAGTAGCACTCTATGTTTATGCCTTTTGAGATCTCATACTTCTCATTTGTAGGAAGCAACTCTTTAAAGATCCTGGTATTTACAGACCGCAAGGCACCAGGCAGCGGTCCTGTACAATCAAATTTTGCAAAGGTAAGAGCCTCAATTTCAATTATCTCCATTCCATCTGGTATTTCCATGCCATCTTTGTACTCACCTGCAATCACATACTTAAATGTCTTTGAATCCATTTTATCAATGCATACGCCATAGCGTCCTACAATGCACTGACTTACTACCTTTTGTATCTGAGTCTCTGCCTTGTAATTACATACATGTAATTACCATACTTTTGCATAAACTCATTCCAGAACTTTTGAATTGCTTTATATGCATCCTCAAAAGATACTACTTTGAAAAACCAATCAGCCTGAATTCAGTCATCTTTACAAGATTAAAATTCATTTCATTACCACCTTGAATATCAATTCTGATTTTCAAAGACAAGAACAGCTTAAATTTGACGGATCACGTCTAAGTCCTGTCGGAGTGATTTCATGAAATCTTACAAAAGCTTTGTTAAAGCTCTCATAGGTCTCGTATCCATACTTAAAGGCAATTTCTAACAGATTATCTTTTCCAGATAGAATGTCTAATGCTGCAAGATAGAGTTTTCTGTTTCTTGTGTATTCTCCAATCGAATATCCAGTCATAAGACTGAATCCTTTTTGCAGATACACCGATGAGACACTAGTATGAACCCCATTATTGATCACATGATTGATAATGGGGTTTTGTTATGAAATTAACTTATGAAGAAAGACTTATAGTTGTTGAAGATCATAAAAGGTACGGAACAGCTTATACTTCTAGGAAATGGGGACTTTCAGAAGGATATGTAAAAACCATTGTTTCTAAGGCAAGAAATAACAGTTTAAGTCTTAACAACAAACATACTAATTACAGTGCTGAATTCAAAATAAAGGTTGCTAAGGCATATGCGGAAGGAAAACATATTTAGTTCTTCATAAATTTATGTTGAAAACCTCTAGGATCAATTTGTTAACTTTTAACTAATTGATTCTTTCCTTGAAAGGCTTGAAATAACTTTAGAAAGTAATACTTCAAGTCTCTAAATC
>JAAYPN010000048.1 GCA_012519775.1 Aeromonadales bacterium
GAGTTTTGCTATCCGCTTCTTTCAGCTACCATGTCACCATGACCACCTTGCGGTTTTGCTAAGTCTTCCCGTTAGCGGGCGACTTCGGGACTCACACCCTATAGATAATGCTCATGCTGAGCACACAATCAAGAAGGAGTAGGTGTCACCTACTCCTTTTTTTATTACCATATGCATTTGCATATGGTTTACAAAACAATCAAGGAAGATCTTAAAAATTGATCTGACTTTCAGTATTTTCCATTCAGATACACCTTCATTAGTAAGTGTTTTACTCACGTTATATAAATGAAGTATTTCAAGACAATTGCTCTGACCTAATAGATGAGGATACCTTCTATTGATTGGCTAGAATAATAGGCTGATTACAAAGCCATTATGGATATGCTAATTTTACCTTAAGGAAAAGGCTTAAAAAATCAGGTGCTACTCTGATTTGCAATTATCTTTGCATTCATCAGTTAACTCATGCTCTCTTTCATCATGACAATCATTACACTGACAGATATCAAGATTAGCGTTAGTCAGTAATTCAATAGTCTGAGGTGAACATAAAGTGTACCAGATGATATTACCATCTCTTGTACCTTCAATGATTCCTGAGTCTTTTAAATTTTTTACATGCTGAGACACAAGTGCCTGTGCAACACCTGTTCTTGCCACCATGGTATTAACATTACAGCGCTTGTGCTTTAACAAACCACAGGCAATCTGTAATCTTAATGGGTGTGACAGCGCGTTAAAAATCTTTGCGTATTCAATAGCTTTCTTGTTCATAATTCAATCATAGCCTATTTATTAGTATTTTACAATATAGTAATTTTCTAATATTAGATATTGACAATATGGTAATCTAGCTATATTCTAATATTAGAATTTTTTCACAAGGACATCGGTTATGAAAACACTTATCATTGGCGGTGGCGCAGCTGGTGCAAGTTGTGCTGCAAGATTAAGAAGATTAGATGAAAAAGCAGAAATCACTGTACTTGAAGCAACAGATGAAATTTCTATTGCATCTTGTGGTCTGCCATACTATCTGTCAGACACCATAAGCAGTGAGGATGCTCTTCATGTATCTGATGTTCAGAAGTTTAAAAATGCTTTCAATGTTGATGTGCTGTTAAATACAAAAGTAATCCGCATCGACAGAGAAAATAAACAGGTTTATACACAAAACAATTCAGTTCACCAATATGACAAGCTGGTTATTGCAACCGGCGCCAAGCCTTTTGTTCCTGAAATAAAAGGTCTTGATAAAAATAAAACATTCACCTTAAGAAGCATTAAAGATGCTAATACTATTAAAAACTACATCAAAGAGCATCAGATAAAAGATGCCTTAATTATAGGTGCTGGCTTTATCGGACTTGAGGTTGCAGAGAATTTAAATCAAAGCAATGTTCATGTATCGATAGTAGAAAAGCAAAGCCACATACTACCTGTAATCGACGATGAAGTGGCAAAGGTAGCTCAAAACAAGCTTATCGAAAACGGAATCGACGTTTATGTAAATGACGAAGTAACCGAGTTTGGTGAGCATAGCGCTTATTTACAATCTGGCACAACCATCGAATTTGGGATCGTGATTATGTCAATTGGCGTAAGAGCTAATATTGAGCTTGCCAAAGAATGCGGTTTATCTACAAACAGGGGCATTATTGTAGATGAACAGCTTAGAACTTCAGACTCAAGCATTTATGCTGCAGGTGATAACATTGAAGTTAAAGACTTTGCAACAGGACAGAATGCGCTGATTGCGCTAGCAGGTCCTGCAAATCGTCAGGGGCGTGTTATTGCTGACAACATAAATGGCGGCAAGTCTACTTATAATGCGACTCAGGGATCGAGCATTGTAAAAATCTTCGATTTGCAGCTTGCTAATGTAGGCGCAAATCAGAACAGATTAAAAGCTGCAAAAATCGATTATAAAAAAGCTTTAATCTTTGCAAGATCACATGCGTCATATTATCCAGGCTCAAGCTATATCCTGCTTGAACTACTTTTCGATGATAACGGTACTATTTTAGGTGCACAGGCCATAGGTGAAGAAGGCGTTGACAAGCGTATAGATGTGATTGCAACCATCATGCGTTTAAAAGGCACTGTAGGTGATCTTGTAAAGGCAGAGCTATGCTATGCTCCTCCATTTAACGGAGCAAAAGATCCGGTTAATCTTTTAGGAATGCTAGCAGAAAACATGCTAACAGGCTTAATAAAGCCTGCATATCTTGAGGATTTAGACAAGGATGCCTGCATCGTTGATGTAAGAGATGAAAACTCTTTTATTGCAAATCAAATTGAAGGCGCTATTAACATTCCTCTAGCTTTGCTTCGTACCAAGCTTGATGATTTACCAAAAGACAAAAAGATAATCTTCCACTGCAATACTGGTTATACAAGCTACATCGCAGCAAGAATTGCAATGCAGCATGGTATTGATAATGTCTACTCTCTCCTAGGTGGTATTCAGCTTTATAAGGTATTCAAGCAGAAAGTAACACCTAAAAAGAAAGTATGCAGTGAGGCTAATGATAAAAGCTGCGCCTTAAAAAATGAAAAAGCAGATGCTTTAGTTCCTGCCATGAAGGTAAATGCACTGTCACTGCAGTGTCCTGGTCCTATCATGAAGGTATCAAAAGCAATTAAAGAAATTGATGTTGGTCAGGTAATTGAAGTTACAACTGATGATAAAGGTTTCACATCAGACATTGAAAACTGGTGTTTAAGCACTCAAAATACCTTGCTTGGCATTAAAGAAGAAGGGAGAAAAAATATTACCCTGATTCAGAAAGGTCAAAGACAAGGTAGAGTTATTGACAATGTACCTGCATCAGATGATTCAGCTACCATTGTGATTTTCTCAAATGATCTTGATAAAGCCATGGCATCAATGGTGATTGCAAACGGAGCATTAGCTGCAGGTAAAAAGGTTACTCTATTCTTTACCTTCTGGGGATTATCATTACTTCGTAGTGATGGTATTAAAGTAAAGAAAGGCCTTATTGAAAAAGCTTTCAGCGCGCTCTTACCAAAAGGCGCTGACTCAGTTTCATTATCAAAGTTCAATTTCTTTGGTCTTGGTACATCCTTTATGAAAAAACTCATGAAGAAAAAGAACATCATGACACTAGATGAACTTATGAAAAATGCCAAAGAAAACGGAGCTACATTCATCGCCTGCTCTATGAGCATGGATATGATGGGGATTAAGCAAGAAGAGTTAATTGACGGTGTTGAGATTGGCGGTGTGGCAAATTACCTTGCTAAGGCAGGTAGCAGCAACACTAATCTTTTCATCTGATTTATGATTTATAAGTTCATTATATTCTCTAGATAATTTTCAATGGGGTTGATACCTGAAAGGTGAAATATCCTTCCAGGTATTTTTTTATCTTAGAAGCTTTCTTTTGAAGAACTATCTTCAAAAAGGATAGATACTTAAAGCTCCACCATTGATACTCTTTGTGTAGCTTTTAGTATACTCATCATCCTACTTTATCCGGTCAAGCCAGCCTTTGTCTCTAGATTTCATAAACGAGCAGCATTCTAAAAGTGTTGCACCTTTTAATTTATTTAAAAGATCACACTAGTACTCACGGCTTTTATAATCAAATGAAAAACAACAGGCAAAAAGAAATCAAAAGGGATGAAAAAGCCACTCACTTGAGTGGCTTTTATCAAATGATATATTGAGGATTTTTAATTAAACTTCAACTCTTTGAGATAGAACACTAACCTCAGGAGAATTTAAAGAGTTGTTCTCAACGCCTTTGATGATATCTTCCTTAGAGTATTTATCCTCTGGATATACAACTACAACTGACTCATCGTTATTCTGAAGGAAGTTGTGCTCACCAAAATCTGTATAGCGTGTAGCACCAATTGACACCATGATCTGCTCTGGGCATCCTGCTTCATTTAAGTAGCTGTTAATCATTTCAGCAGGACCTTCGTTCTGCTGATTGTTGAACTTCTCAATCAGCCATGCAATTAGTTTTGCATAGATATAGCTATAGTCACGTACAGCACTATCTTCACCATATGGGTGAACAACACCGTCGCGAACTAAAAAACTTGCAATACGATACTTGTTTAGAATGCCGTTTTCATCAAAGCTGTCAATCTTGATGGCATTGTCAGAAAAACCTTTTGAAGATACGCCCCAGTTCTTTTTCTCTGAGATCTTCTTTGCGCCTTCCTTACGGATTGAGCAGTCATTTGAAGCACCAAAGTATGTTGGTTTTAATGCACTAACCTTGCCGTTTTCCCAGGTAACATCA
Organism: Aeromonadales bacterium; assembly: GCA_012519775.1. GTDB lineage: Bacteria > Pseudomonadota > Gammaproteobacteria > Enterobacterales > Succinivibrionaceae > Succinivibrio. The sequence goes on from JAAYPN010000048.1 coordinate 4,284, forward strand.
CAGATGATTGCGCACTCTGGCTCAATCTGTAATTTGCTCTCACCTTTAGGGAAGATGATCTTTTTACTATCAAAAGGGTAAATACCTAAGAACTCTGGAGTTACAGTTTTAGCACCTTTAATGAAGGTTGGGAAAACTGCTTTAGGAGCCTTAGCTTCAGCAGTCTTTACATTAGTAAAATCTGTAGCCTCACCAGCCTGCTCTAGGTGACCGGTAAAATTACCTGCTACACCAAAAGTAGCCATATTCTTAAGATCGATAATCATAATTTTCCTCATCTGATTTTGTATGCGCCTATTTTAACAATATTTTGCGCTTTTTCTTTCTCTATTTTTACGTTACAACTGATAAAATACCAAAAAAAGAAAGATCACTTATGACTAGAAATTACAGAAAGAATCAGAATATGAAAAGTATCAGATATTTAATCATTACTGCACTTACCGTTTTACTATCATTAACTGCATATTGTCAGAATAACTCTCCTGAACAAAAGCCTAATACAACATATGTAGCCGATAAAAAGGCCAAAAAAGATTATAAGGTTGTAAAAACAGCTAAAGATGAAGAATCAATAAATAGCACTCAGAACTTTAGAATTGCCAAAAAGAGACTGGTAAAGATTGTATCAAAGCTTGAAAATCCTCAAACCTTATACTGTGGCTGTGACATCATTATTAAAAAGAACGGCTATCTTCCTGATCTAGAGTCATGTGGATATAAAGTTCGTAAAAATAAGAAGAGAGCCTCAAGAATTGAAGCAGAGCACATGATGCCTGCCCATGAGTTTGGAGGTCAAAGAGAATGCTGGCTTACAGGCAAGAGAAGCAACTGCGAGAGAACTGATGTTAAATACCAGGAAATGGAAGGCGATCTGCATAACCTCTACCCTGCTGTAGGTGAGGTTAACGGTGACAGAAAGAACTATAAATACGCTCAGTCTGTAAATGGTCATAGTCCATATGGCAAGTGTCAGATGGTAATTGACACTAAAAGACAGAGAGTCATGATCCCTGACAGAGCCAAAGGACAGGTAGCAAGAGCCTATCTTTATATGTCGGAGCGTTACAACATTGCGCTATCTAATGATCAGAAAAATCTGTTCAATCAGTGGAATAACCACTTTAAACCAACCAAGAATGAATGCCTATACAATGAACTTGTAGCTAAAGAGCAGGGCAACGACAATCCTTTTGTAACTAAAAAGTGTAAGAACTAGTATGAGAACTGTAAGAATTTGCCAATTAAAAGCACCTCTTGCCATTGATGCGGAATTACCTTTAGATGATGACGGTTATGGTCATTTAATTAGAGTTTTACGTTTTACAGAAGATGATGAGTTTGTAGTATTTGACGGTCTTGGAAATGAGTATGAGGCTATCTTAACAGCAGCTGGCAAAAGTGCCACCTACAAATGCACTAAAAAGATAGAACGCAATGTTGAATCCCCTCTTTTTATCGAATTAGGTCAAGTGATAAGCCGTGGCGATAAGATGGAATTTACCATTCAAAAGGCAGTGGAGCTTGGTATTTCAAAAATCACTCCACTCTACTCAAGCCGCTGCGGTGTAAAGCTTGATGATAAGCGCAAGGATAAAAAGGTTGAGCAGTGGCAGAAGATTGCAATTGCAGCCTGTGAGCAGTCTGGCCGTAATGTGGTACCTGTAGTGGAGAATATCACCAATATCGACAGCTGGTACAGTCAGAGTCCTGAATATTTGAGTCTGACACTTGATCCTAAAGCTTCAATAAAACTAACAGAGCTTGAAATTAAAAAGAACATCCGTCTGTTGATCGGACCTGAAGGTGGCCTTGACGATCAGGAAATTCAAAAGTCCAAAGATAACAGCTTTATTGGTGTTACTTTAGGACCTCGCATTCTAAGAACCGAGACTGCAGCACTTGCAGCACTTAGTATATTAGGCTGCAAGTATGGAGATTTATAATGAATAACGACAATCTGGTATTAGGAAAAAGTACAAGTTACGATAACGATTACGCCCCTTCAAGATTACAGAGAATTGAACGCTCATTAGGTCGCAGTCAGATTAAAGATCTTACAACATTCTTTGGTTATGATATCTGGCATTTATATGAGATGACCTATTTGAATCTGCAGGGACTGCCATGCGTTGCTATGGCGGTTTTAAAAATACCTGCAGACAGTAAATACATTGTTGAGTCAAAGTCATTAAAGCTTTATGAATTATCCTTTACCATGACAAGATTTGCCTCTTTAGATGAGGTGAAGGCTGTCTTTTTACGTGATTTATCAAGACTTTTAGAGTGTGCGGTTTTAGGAGACTTCTACCCTCTTAAAAACACTGAGTTTAAGTTATCTGATTTAAGCGGTATCTGCCTTGAAGAACTAGATGAGTGCAAAGCACTTACCTTTAAGAGCTATAACTACGCACCTGATCTTCTGAAAATTGAAGATGATAAAAAACAGGTTTCAAAAACCTATCATACTAATCTATTCAGATCACTCTGTCCTGTGACTGCACAGCCTGATCATGCCTCAATTGAAATTGAGTATGAAGGTAAAAAGCCATCAGTTACAGGTCTTTTAGGATACCTTGTATCACTTCGTAACCATCAGGGGTTCCATGAGCAGTGTGTAGAGCTTATCTACTCTGATCTGATGACTTATTTAAAACCTGAAAAGCTCACTATAAGAGCTTACTTTACCCGTCGTGGCGGTATTGATATCAATCCTGTACGTTCAAACTCAAAAAATGTTGCCTTGACAAATAAGAGAACCATAAGACAATAATTACATTTTTCGAGGAAGTTAAAAAAGTTAAATAGAATCAATTCTTTGTCATAGTAAGCTTAAAAATAGCAACTATACTTAAAGAGTAATATAAAAATAAATAAGAAAAAGGAGCAATAATGAGTGTTGTTGATGTATGGCCTGTAGGCGCCATGGCGCTGCTGACACAAACTGAGGCCGATTCCATCTCCCTGTCAAGTAAGGGAGACTTATATGACCTGTATAGAAATTGCTCACTAGCTGTATTAAACAGCGGCAATATCACAGATAACTCAAAAGAACTTTTAGACAATTTTAAAAGCTTTGAAATCAATATCATCAGAAACGAACGCGGTTTAAAGCTAGAGCTAATCGATCCGCCTAAGAGTTCCCTAGTTGAAGGACAGGTAATTAAAAAGCTGCGTAAACATCTGTATGCTGTTTTAAGAGATATCGTTCAGATCCAGTTATTAAATGAGTCTCTGTCAGAGAACATGAGAAAGAAACTGCCAAATGACGGTGCTTTTATCACTAATCTTATCTTTGTGATCTTAAGAAATGCCAATGTTTTAAAGGCAGGTTTAAAACCTAACCTTGCCGTTTGCTGGGGCGGTCACTCTATCTGTGAAGAGGAGTATAACTACGCTCATCAGGTTGGCATTGAGTTAGGCTTAAGACGAATTGATATCTGCACAGGCTGCGGACCTGGTGTTATGGAAGCTCCAATGAAGGGCTCTCTTCAGGGTTATTCTCAGCAGTGCGAGCAAGAGAAATGCCGCATGATTGGTTTAACCGAGCCTTCAATCATTGCAGCAGAACCACCTAATGCCATGGTAACTGATCTGGTTATTCTTCCTGATATTGAAAAGAGACTTGAAGCTTTCGTGCGTTTGGGCCATAACCTTATTATCTTCCCAGGCGGTCCTGGTACTGCTGAAGAGCTTTTATACATTTTATGTATCAAGCTTTGCAAGGAGAATAAGCACAACTTCCTGCCTATTATTCTTACAGGTAACAAGGAGTCTGAGGGTTACTTCAAGGCTTTAGAGGAGTTTTTAATTAAATGCTTTGGTAAGGATATCACCCGTTACTATGACTTGATTATCGATGATCCTATCGCCGTCGCCCAAAAGGTAAACGAGAATAATGCAACAGTTCTTGATCATAGAACCATTACCCATGATTCATACTGCTATAACTGGGATTTATTCATTCCTCAGGAACTGCAGATTGCTCATGACATTACTCATGAGTTTATGGATTCATTAAATCTTTCAAGAGATCAGGAACCATGGCAGCTTGCCTGCAACCTAAGATCAGCATTCTCAGGTATTGTAACCGGTAATGTTAAGGAATACGGTATTCAGGATGTGGCCAAAAAAGGTCCTTACAAGCTGCATGGTGATGCTGATATCATCGAGTCATTAGGAAAGCTTTTAGAAAGCTATATAGAACAGGGACGAGTGTTACTCTCTCAAAAGGAATACGTCCCTTGCTATGTGCTTGAATAAATAGAAAGCATCTTGAATTGAACTTCAAAAGCCTTAGTAAGATAAACGCTAAGGCTTTTTTGTTTTTAGAAACTATGATCTGTAGTTATAGCTTCATTTGCTATTTCATGGACTTAGAGCACACCATCACAGGAGGTACCAAGTAACGAGCATGATACATTGAACACATCGTTGAAATTGTTAGTAAAGTTACTCATGAAAGCACCAAGTGATAATAAGATCACGACGATACCTACAATCATGGTAATAGCAAAACCTAACGAGAAGATATTAAGCTGAGGAGCAGCTTTTGTCATAACACCTAAGGTGAAATTAACTACAAGCATAGTACAGATAGCACTCATAGACATAGTAAGGCCTGCTTTAAACATACTGCTTGAGAAAGATATAAACTCCTGCATACCTGCAAGAGGGAAAAACTGTCCAATAGGAACAAGCCTGAAGCTCTCTAAAAGCAGTCTGAAAAAGTATAAATGACCGTCAAGGCCAAAGAATACTAAGGTACACAGTACATTAAAGAACTGACCTACTACAGGTGAGTTAGTACCTGATACAGGATCAACTAAGGATGCAAAGCCTAAACCTGTCTGCATAGCGACTACCTGACCTGCAATGGTAAAGGCCTGAGAGACAAAGAGCGTGGCAATACCAAGCACAAGACCTAAAAGACACTCTTTTATGGTAATGACAAAGCCCTGCAGGGTAAACGGATCACTGTGAGGTGGCAAATCAGGAATAGATGGCAGCATACATACCGTTATGGCAAGGGCAAGCAGTGCTCTTGTCATTCTTGGACATGAATTGCCAGAAAATACGAACATAGTTGCTAAAAAAGCACCTATACGGCAGAGCGGCCATACAATCTGTGCAACGGCAGTTAAGGTAACTGAATCTAAACTTTCCATTAGCCTACAACTTGAGGGATAAGCTCCACAAGATTTCTAAAGAAGCTCATCAGTTTCTCAAGACCCCAGTGGGCACCGAACATCAAAGCAAACACTGTAATTAAAAGACGAGGCAGAAATGACAGGGTCTGTTCGTTAATGGAGGTTGCAGCCTGGAAAATTGATACACAAAGACCCACGCACAATGAAGGCAGAATACTTGCACTTACTAAAAGAGCAACCAGGCCTAGTGCTTCACGGACAATATCAACGAATACTTCTACTTCCATAGCTAGCTCCCGACCACACCTAAACCGAAGCTCGTCATCAGCGTACCCATGATCAGGGACCATCCGTCTACTAGTACGAACAGCATCAGTTTAAATGGCAGCGACACAATCATAGGCGATAGCATCATCATACCCATAGCCATCAGAATGGAGGCGACTACAAGGTCAATAATTAAAAATGGCAGGAAGAGCATGAAACCAATCTGGAAAGCGGTTTTTAATTCACTGACAATAAATGCAGGAATTGCCACTCTCATTGGTACATCCTCTAGCTTGTCGATTTTTACATTTGCATATTCTGAAAATGCGTTCAAATCAGTCATACGAGTCTGATTGAGCATAAATTTGTGTAAAGGCTTCTGTGCTAGAGCAAAAGCTTCACGAGCTTCAATCTTATCCTGGGTATAAGGCTCAATTGCCTGAGTATAGATATCATCAAAAACAGGTGTCATCACAAAGATGGTCATGAAAAAGGCGATACCTACAAGCACCTGGTTTGAAGGTGCTGTTTGAAGACCAATGGCCTGTCTTAGAATGGATAAGACAATTACGATACGAGTAAAGGAGGTCATCATTACAAGGATTGATGGCAGGAATGACAGTAGTGTCATTAAAACCAGAACCTGTAATGATAAGGCGTAATCCTGAGTGCCGTCAGGGTTTGTCTTTACGGTAAAGGCAGACATATCCAGTGCGTTTTTAGCACAGGCCTCAGGGATTAAAAACAGTGCAAGACCAGAAAATATGGCAATCAGAGCACTTATTGCAAAGGTCTTTTTAAGCGACGACAGTGTAGCAATCAAGGTCTTTGAATTTGACAGGTACTCTTTTTTATTTATCGCTTTTTGAAATATCATCTGCACTTTGCTCTTTGCTATCCTGCATTAACTTCTCAAACTTCTCTTTGGTGTTTTCTACATCAGTAAGATAGTTAATACTAGTTGGGGTTACACCTAATAATACTTGTCTGTTACCTACCTGAACTATAGCAACACGCTGCTTTGGACCAAGGTAGATCTGACTTACTATGCTAAGTTTACTAGAAGTAGATTTTACAAACTTTGTTTTTTTTAACAAATATGCCAAAACAAAGATAATGATAAGTATTAAAAAGGTAGATAAAAACCATTGAACCACTGATGAGCCGTAATTGGTGTGAATAGGTTTTACGGCCTCATCTGCAAAAGTGTTACCTGCAAAGAATGCAAGTAACAGTATGGATAGAGATCTAATCATCTTATTTAAGTTTCTTGATACGCTCAACCTGACTGATAACATCAGTTAAACGGATACCGAATTTGTCGTTAACTACAACAACCTCTCCGTGAGCAATTAAAGTGCCGTTTACAAGCACATCAAGAGGTTCACCGGCCAAACGCTCAAGCTCAATTACAGAGCCCTGGTTTAACTGTAACAGGTTACGGATTGAAATCTTTGCGTGACCTACTTCCATGGTGATAGTAACAGGAATATCAAGAATAGAGTCTAACTTCTTGCGCTCTTCAACCGATAATGGAGCCTTGGCTGTGCCATCGCTCTCTTCGAACTCTTCCATAGGTGCGGTAGCAGCGCCATCTGCATCTTGTGCGCCTAAAGCTGCGGCCCATTCATCGGCTAATTTCTGATCATCTGACATAATATACACCTACTAATCATCATCAAACTCTTCAACATCTTCATCTTCAGAAATGTTAATATTGTTTCCTTTGATGAAGCTGAGATCATTTTTAACACTCTTAGGTCTTTCAAGAACCTTAGAGATTCTAACTGCAATCTTATCCTTTGCTTTACCTAATTTTGCATGATAACTAGGTAAATCCTCAATAGATACTAATAAATTCTCAGGAATATCAACATTTAAGACATCACCTGCTTTGAAATTCATAATGTCACGTAAAGACACTAGGGTATCTAAAAGTTTTACAGATAATTCAACATTTACATCCATAACCTCTTCGCGAAGTGCCTTGTTCCAGCGGAGATCAGTATCACCCTTGTCAGACTGAACACCGGCATCTAAAAGTTCACGAATAGGCTCGATCATAGAATATGGGAAGCAGATATGCAGATTTCCGCCACCACCGTTAAGATCGATATGGAACTTGTTAACTACAAGAACTTCAGATGGGCTGACAATGTTAGCCATCGAAGGGTTAACCTCAGAGTCTAAATATTCAAACTCGGCATCCATTACAGGAGCCCAGGCTTCTTTGTAGTCGGCAAAAACCATCTTTAACAGTTTTTGAATAATACGTCTTTCTGTAGGAGTAAATTCACGACCTTCAATCTTGGTTCTGAATCTACCCTCACCGCCAAAGAAGTTTTCTACAAGGATGAAAACCAGACTTGCCTCAAGAGTAATAAGCGCAGTACCCTTTAGAGGGCGGAATCTAACCATGTTCAGAGAAGTTGGCAAGAACAGAGTCTGCACATACTCACCAAACTTCATCATGTTGACACCGTTCCAGGTTACCTCGGCAGAGTGTCTCATCATGTTAAAAAGACTAATGCGCATGTGACGGGCAAAACGCTCGTCTACAAGCTCTAAGGTTGGCATACGACCACGAACAATACGTTCTTGCGAAGCAAAGTCAAATGGTTTAACGCCACCTGTGTCTTGCGGTATTTCAGGTTCTACATCGTCTGCTCCGTGTAACAGAGCATCAATTTCATCCTGAGTTAAAAATTCAGTCACGACTGTGCTCCATTATTGAAGAACAAAGCTAGTAAACAATATCTGATTTATTACAGGAGTCTTGGCAACTTCTGTCATCTTTGCGCGAGTTGCATCTAAAAGTTCGCGCTTTAATCTCTGTCTACCAGATGGTAAGAGTAAGCTCTCATAGGTTTGTGATGATAGCTTATCAAAAACTACGCTATTAAGCAGAGGCAAATGCTTCTTTGCAAGCTCAGTATTCTCTTCGCCTAATACAGCTAATACAACCTGTACCTGGCCTGTATGAATTCTGCGCTCACTCTTAATAGTGAAGACGAAGGTCTGCTCGAATGGAATATAATTTTCCTTCTGAAGCAGTTTCTGCTCTTCTTCAGCCTGAACCTTTTGAGTTGCAATTTCCTCAGGTGATGGGCCAGCAGGCTCAAATGGAGGCAGCTCTAAGAAGTAAGCTGCACCTGTATATCCACCGAAGGTCAGTAGCAGGACTACAAAGAGTCCTACTATTAAAAATAGTTTGCCTTTCTTTTTAGGGCTATCTAAGCCATCTTCATTGTCGTTGTTTTTTGCATTGTCAGCCATAACTCTCTCCGTTTTTATATATTATGGCACAGTGAAATAAATAATCCTTTGATTTTTACGCAAAATAACTGATTGAGTCGTTATTTTGTGAGTTAATTATATTTTCCAGATCATTTAACTGCACGTTTTCATTGTCATCTGCTGCTGTTTCATTTGAAGCAAAGATGGTATCCTTTTGCTCTTCTTTCTTATCATTGTGGTGAGGAGTGTGGGAATTACCGCCATTATCTGCAAAGGAGCCATGCTCTGAGGAATTGCCATCACCTGCAGTGCCATCATCATAATCAACAAGCTTAGCATCTGCTGTAATATTGTTCTGTCGCAGAGTTTCCTTTAAAGCTTCAAGAGAACCTTCAATTAAAGCTTTAGTTGAACTGCTGCTTGCACTAATAGAGATCTTTGCAATGTCATCAGCTCCTGTAACATCTAAAGAAATCTTCATTTTACCTAAACCATCAGGATTTAAGTCAAAGACCACGTTCTTAAGATTACGGCTGGACATCATCATAACCTTTTCTGTAAGAGCCTGAGCATTCTCTTTTAGATTTCTGCTCATATTCATCATGTTAAAGGTTTTGTTTAGATCGGATGCAAACAGCTCTTTTGAAGTTGCATTACTACTCTTGCCCATCAGATCATGAATAACATTTGTCTGAGATAATGAGCGGTTATCAAATGACTTGCCATCGTCCATATTCTCAGAAGCACTTTCATTTGAACCTTCGCTGATATTATTTATTGAATTCTGCAAATTATCAAGACTTGAGGTTATTTCAGCTGATGTTGAACCAAATACTCTATTACCTTTTGAAGAAGACTCACTCATACCAGAGGCTGCCTGTCTTAAAAGTGCAAGTGAATTTTCTAGTGTAGACTGGTTTGCCATGTCTTTTGCGTCCATCAATTTATTGATTTTACTTTGAACATCAGCATCAGCTAAGTCCTCATCAGACTGCTGCATCTTATACTGCTCTTCTAAAAGACTAAAGAAGGATTCACCAAAATCCTGAGTATCAGCGTTTACTTTTGAAGGATCGCTTACAGTAACCTTCTGAGTATTAGTGCCTTTTAAAAGAGAATTTAATAAATCATCATCAATTGTATCAGTCATTATATTTGAATCTAATGATAAATCATCAGTCAACGTATCAGTCTTTAAAGAAGCAATCATCTCATTTATTGAAAGCTGACCTTTATAGAATTTATCAACAGCAACTTCAAGCTTCTCTTTTGTAAGAGTCCTCAGATCAAGATCATCTGCATTTGAAATTAAATCTAGCAGAGCACTTGCATCCTCATCTGAAAGATTCATATCATCTTTTAATACTGCAATGTTCTGCTCAAGAGTCTTTGCACCTTTTTGTTGTGTGCTCTCTGCGGTATTTACCTCAGTTTTCTGCGCAAAAAACTTAATAGAGGTATTTTCAGGAGTACCTAAGTTTTCAGGTACAACAGTATTTATAGTTTTTAAAATCTCATCATTAGATGATAAATCTGCATTTAACGTAGGATCTGCATCTTGCTCATTAAAAGAGATTTCAAATGGACCTTTATCATTATCAGCGCTAAGGATAGCGGTGAATACATCATCAGCTGAACCTTTTGAGCAATCTTTTGCTAATGACTTATTCTCATGATGATCTCTGTGCTTTTTTACCTTGGATTTGACATCATCTTGTTCATCAAAAGAGATTTCAAATGGACCTTTATCATTATCAGCGCTATGGATAGCAGTGAATACATCATCAGCTGAACCTTCCGAGCAATTTTTTGCTAATGACTTATTCTCATGATGATCTCTGTGCTTTTTTACCTTGGATTTGTCATCATCTTTTTCATCTTCATAAATTGCATTATCTTTATTTGCACGAAAAGAGTTAGATTCTACCTTCTGGATAGAGAAATTGTTTTTATAAAGAGTGCTGTCTGCTGAAGTTATAAGCTTAGACTTGATTGCACCTAACATGTTTGAAAAATCAATACCTTTAGAGCTGTCCTCTAATGTCGAGACATTGGTTTTATCTCTGCCATTAACGGCAAAAACAGCATCCTTGCCCTGATATGTATTGCCTACGTTTTGCATGTCATATCCTCTCTTAAATAATTATTTATTCATTTATTCTTTAAATCAATAAGTTAAGTAAAATTCTTCTTATCTTATTTAATCATCTGTATGATTTATTGCAATTAGCTTGCCAACTTAAAAAAAAGAGCTGTTTAAAAAAAGAAAAGACATGATAAGGAATTGTTAAAAAAGGAGGCAGATGCTTTTGCACCACCTCCTGAAGATCACATATGAGATTTAATGAAATCTAAATTCAATCAGTTTGAACTAATTGATTGAAATGTGTTTAGTCTGTTTTGCGGCCTTTTTTTTAATGTAGATATCAAGTTCTCCATTTACAAAGGCTGCATCGATGTTTGATGGTTCGGCATCATCAAATCTGAAATCACGCTCGTACATACCGTAGTTACGCTCCATAATAACGAAGCCTTGATTATTCTTTTCCTTCTTACTCTTTACTTTTGTAACGTTTTTATTGTTAATTTATACTTTGATTAAAACTTGCTCTGCGCACCTTCCCATACAGGAATATAAGCACCTTTGTACAGTTCATTTAGAACCTTTTCAACTTCAGGTGTCTGATAAGCTTCAACTACCTTCTTGCAAACCTCGTTGTCCTTGTCCTTTGTTCTTGCGGCAATCACGTTTACAAGCTCGCTAAAGAAAGGATTCTCTTTTGGATCAACATTCTCTGAGAAGATTGAATATTTGTAAGGATCAAGATTTACAGTAAATGCATACTCAGCATTCAAAACGCTAGCGCTTAAATCTCGAAGCAGGCAATACAGAAGACCTGATTCTGCCTCTCTAAACTGAATCTTTACATTGTATTTGGTGATATCTGTCTTGTTTGGAATAAAGCCAGCGTTTGGATCGATTTCAATAAGGCCTGCTTTTTCAAGTTGCTTAAGTGCTCTGCCGCCATTGGTTAAATCAGCTCGAATACCGATAATATCGCCATCATTTAAACCTTTAACTGATGCAATCTTATCCTTGTTTGGTAATAGTCTGATTGGAGCTACAAAGATATTGCCAATTGACAGAATGTCATAGTCATTGTTCTTGCTGTCAGACAGCTGTTGATGAGGATTTTTGAAGATGTCAACTTACAGATCTGATGTCAAAAAACGCTCTATGCGACAATATTAATTGAGGTTGGATATAAAATTTAGTTAACTTCAAGATTGTTGAAATATTGAGCTAGCTTTTTCTTTCCATTAGAATTCTTGCCTGCTTGGAGCTTACGATATCATCTGCAAGCTTCTGCTCAGCTTTGGCTTCTTTTAACAGTCTGTCACGCTTGTGCTTTTCTAAAAGACTTTCAATGATCTTTCTTTGCTTCTGCTTATCAAGATAATTGTCTTTTGCTCTTACTTCCTGCTGCTGAAGCTGCACTAAACCTGCTTCCTGACGAAGCTTGATTTTAGCTAGCTTATCAATAAACTGCTGATAGGAATTGAAGGTCATCATATCAAGTCCGTTTAAGGACTTGTTCTGCATTTCGTTTACGTAGATCTGCTCAAACTGAACAAGCTGTTCAATCTGTCTTTGAAAGTTAATGACTGAGTTTTTAGCATCTGTCCACATCTCAAGAGCTTTGTCTTCTTCTTTCTGTCTTAAATCGAGAACAAGATGTAGAGCCTTATCGTCACTCATAGATTACTTCCTTTGAGTGAAGGTAGCTGATGCATCTGGGGATGATTTTCGGACGTTAAAGGTAGCTGCATTCTGATTCTGTGAAGCACCACCCTGTCCCTGCATTGCGTTTACCTTGTCCTGAGCATCGTTAATGAGGATCATAGAAAGCTGTTTTAATCCTTCAAGTGACTTCTTGTAAGGTACAACCTCTTTCATCTCCTGTACTGTAAACTCATCGATGTAAGGCTTAATCATAATAGCCTGATCAACACGCGGATCAGAGCCACGCTGATAGGCACCAATCTGAATAAGCTCTCTACTTTGAGTGTACTGAGCAAGACACTGTCTCATGGTACGTGCCATCACCATATGCTCTTGTGTAACTACAGCAGGCATAACACGGCTTACTGACTTTTCAACATCAATTGCAGGGAAATGACCAGAGTCTGCAAGGGCACGGGATAACACGATATGACCGTCAAGAATAGCACGGGCAGAGTCGGCGATAGGATCCTGTAGATCATCACCTTCTACTAAAACAGTAAAGAATGCGGTAATGGAGCCCTGTCCTTCACCACCGTTACCTGCTCTTTCAACAAGAGCTGGAAGCTTTGCAAACACTGATGGTGGGTAACCTTTAGTTGCAGGTGGTTCACCTACAGCAAGTGCAATCTCACGCTGAGCCATGGCATAACGGGTTAATGAGTCAATCATCATAAGTACGTTATAGCCCTGATCTCTAAAATACTCGGCAATTGATAAGGTGGTTTCACAGCCTTTTAAACGCATCAGAGGAGAAGCATCGGCTGGAGCTGCAACTACAATTGAACGAGCTCTGCCCTCTTCACCTAGAATGTCATCAATGAATTCTTTAACCTCACGACCACGCTCGCCAATTAGGCCTACCACAACGATATCAGCTGTAGTACCACGGGTCATCATACCAAGAAGAACTGACTTACCAACACCGGAGCCTGCAAATAGACCGATACGCTGTCCCTGTCCAATGGTAAGCATTGAGTTAATTGCTTTTACACCAACATCTAAAGGCTCTTTAATTGGTCTTCTTGCCATTGGGTTTAGCTTTTTAGCGTGCCATTTGGTAGCAGTTGTCGCTTTAAGTGGTCCTTTACCGTCAATAGGGTTACCAAGACCATCAACGACACGACCTAATAAATGCAGGCCATATGGATAGCTGTCTGTACTGTTAATAGGAGTTACAAGATCACCGTTTTGCACATCGATGATGTCTGTAGTTGGCATTAAAAAGGTTGTAGAGCCAGAAAAACCTACCACCTCGGCACTCATAGGACCTGAGGCAGTATCAATACGGCAGCGCTGACCTAAAGGTACTTTAATACCTACAGCCTCAAGAGTAAGACCTACCACTCTTGTTAATCTGCCAGATAAAACAGGCTCGCGCTCTGTCTCTGGAAGATCAATTGTCTGCAGTCTTGATAAAAGGTTACTCATACTAATGCCTTTTTACCCCTGACCTTGAGGTAAGTCGACAGGTTCTGCCTGAGCATATTGAGGATCGGCACTCTCATCTGCTGGCATTTGCTCTTCTGCCATACCATCAGGGATAGCATTTGCATCTGTTGATGCCATCTGTCCATCTAAAGGAGCTTCATTTGTATTATCTAAAGGAGCATCCTGTACCTTAGGATTTGCGCTAGACATTAGAGAATCTTTAATATCGCTTAAGTTACGAGGTGCCACCTTCTTTTTAGGTACAGCATCATATTCAGGGCAACCTTCAAGAGGTTCACGTAAAGCCTGCTCAACAGCAGGATACACACTTACAAGATAATCCTCTAAAAGAGAATCGATTCTGTCGTTTATACGCCAGTCAATTAAAGACTCATCATTTGATACTTTAATATCACCAATTTCTAAGGTTGGATCTTCAATTAACTGATAATTTTCCTTTTTAATGTATTCAGGGCCTAGAGATGCAGTAACAATCGCAAGATCTTCAGGATTTAAACTGATTTTTGCGCCCTTTTGTGCATTTGGAAGAATAGAAATGGCATTCTGAATAGACTTTACTAAAAAGTCAGCATTCTGCTTAATCTCTTTTTTGGTAATTACCTTTACAAGACGGGAAATGATATAGGCAATCTCATCTGTTACGTCTTTGTCTACTTCACGTAATGGATTAGCAAGAGCATCAGCAAGATATCTGAATCTTTCAGCCTGCTCAATTACAATCTTCTGACCAGAATCAAGACCTTCTTTATGGCCTTGAACAAAGCCATCTTCAGTGCCCTGTGTCAGACCATCCTTATAACCTTTTTCCTGACCGTTTGCAAAGCCCTCTTCATAGCCCTGCTTTTTGCCCTCTTCAATACCCTGAGCTATACCCTGCTCATAGCCATCTTTAAGGCCTGAGGCTTTACCCTCTTCGTAAGCATCGGCACGGATTTTATCAAGCTCTTCTACGGTAATTGAAGGATTCTGTTCATCACTTTGAGTCTCTTCAAGTACGGTCTCTAAAACCTCATGAGCCATGCTCATAGCTTCCTTTTGAGCTTCCTGTTTAGCAAGGAGCTGCTGCTCGCGAACCTGAGCTCGATGACGCTCAATAGACTCTAAACTGATGCCTAAAGCATTAGAGATAACCCCTGAATCCTCATCAAGAGTAGGCCACTGTTTTACTGTGTAGTTTTTGACTTTGTCAGCAGAGGTTACAGTAGTTACTTTTTTAGAATAACGAACATCCACACGAGAGTCTTCAGGTTTATCATTGGCATTGATAACTGCGCTAGAATCTTGTGTTTCACCACCAAAGGCGTCAAATAATTCATCCATGGGGTATTAGTCCTTATTAAACGAAGTCACCACCACCGCCGCCACGGCTTAGCATGATATCACCACTATCAGATAGTTTTCTTGCAATAGTAAGAATTTCTTTCTGAGCTGCCTCAACATCTGAGATCTTAGTAGGACCCATAGCAGCCAAATCTTCCTTGAGAGAAGCTGATGCACGAGAAGACATGTTCTTGAAGAACTTCTCCTTTAGTGTATCGTCTGCGCCCTTTAGAGCCTTCTGCAGCACGTCAGCTGGAACATCACGCAGCAGAGTCTGAATTGAACGGTCGTCCACAGCACCAAGATTCTCGAATACGAACATAAGATCCTGAATCTGACCACCGATTTCCTGATCCTGAGACTGAATTGCATTCATCAGCTGAGTCTCGGTTGAACTGTCTAAGTAGTTCATAATATCAGCAGCACTCTTTAGACCACCAATCTTGGCACTTTGTGAGCCAGCTGCACCGGCAAACTGTTTCTCCATGATTTCGTTCAATTCCTGTAATGCGGCAGGTTGTACTTCCTCAAGAGTTGCAATACGCATGATTAAATCTAGTCTTACAGGCTCTGGAAACTGAGATAAAATTTCAGCTGACTGCTCTGGCTCAAGGTATGATAAAACGATAGTCTGGATCTGAGGATGCTCGTGCTGAATGATAGTAGCAACCTGTCTTGCATCCATCCATTTTAGAGAATCAAGACCACGAGAGCCTGTTCCTAAAGAAATCTGTTCGATTAGGTTGTTTGCCTTTTCTGCACCTAATGCAGAAACAAGAGCGTGACGTACGAAATCTGAGTTTCCAAGACCTAAGTTAGAGTGCTTGGTTACATCCTTTAAGAATGCCTTATGAACAGCGTTTACCTGATCCTGGTCGAATGACACAGTTTCAGACATTCTCACACCAAGTTTCTGAACCTGTTTAGGCTCAAGATTTTTAAAGATTTGAGCGGCATCTTCTTCAGATAAAGACAGCATCAGCAGTGCTGCCTTATCCATACCACTCATATTCTCTAAGGCTGCCTTCTCATCCTCTGTAAACTCTAGTACAGCATTATTGCTAGCAGTTGCAATTGCTGAGGATGGAACTGCAGGTAAGGTTTGTGTATCTGACATATTTTACCCCTAAGCCTTCTCTTTGAAATCTGATTCAAGCCAATCTTTAACCACCTCAGCAGTAAGCTGTGGTTCGTTAGAAGCAAGTGTTCTAACTGCCTTAAGCAGATCAGCTTCCTTACGCAGATTTGGTAATTCAATACCACCTTCATGGTTGATTGTGTATACCTGATCTGCAAGTTCTTTATTCTTTGCAATTAAGTTGAAGTCGTCGTAGCCATCAAGTGCAGACTGAGAATCCAACTCATCCATATCCACCTCTGGGTTTAGAGCAGACTCGTCCTTCTTGAGTAGCTTGTTCAGTAATGGTCTGATTATGAAGATTACGATAATCAGCACTACTAATACAGAGCCACCAATTCTTACTAATCTGTAGAAGAATTCCTGCTCGTACCAAGGTAGTGGAGGCTTGATATCGCCATGAGGGAAACATACAGTCTCTACCTTCACAAAATCGCCACGTGAATCATTAAGACCAAGACCGCCACGAACCAAATCGGCAATCTTATCAAGATCAGCCTGTGAACGTGGGCTGTAGGTTACCATACCGTCTTTATCTAAACTTCTTACATAGTCAACAGCTACAGATACTGTCAGACGCTGTACTACATTTGTAGGGCTTACAGTATGACGCATTGTAGTATCAACCTCGTAGTTACGAACAGCTTCTCTACTCTCTTTGCGCTGAGACTCTGCATCTGTTGAACCATTTGCAGTACCATTCTTTAGCTGCTGTGGAATTGCAGCGTTAGCAGGAGGCTGATTTGATAATGAGCCTGGTACGCCATATGGATTGGTCTTATCCTGTCCACCAGATTCCTCTTTTAATGTCTCTGAACGGATTGCCTGTGAATCTGGGTTATACAGCTGTGAGGTTTCTTCTTGAACTGTGGTATCTAAAGTTACATCTACCTCAGCTGAGTAATTACCAAAGCCAAGCATAGGAGCTAGAATTGAATCTAGCTTGTCTCTGTACTGAGCCTCACGCATGGTGCGAAGCTCAAAGTCACGCTGTAACTTGTTATCTGCTGAATCTGATTTAACCTCAGCACTTAACATACGCCCCTGCTGGTCTGTTACAGTCACGTCTTTTGATAAAAGATTATGAACAGCTGAAGCTACAGTAAATCTGATGGAGTTTACATTCTCTGGTGTCAGATAGGAATTTGGTTTTAGTGTTACGACAACAGAAGCGCTAGGACGGCTCTTTTCACGAGCAAAAACATTCTCTTTTGGGATAGCTAAAAGAACTGTAGCGTGAGATACGCCTTCAATTCTCTCGATAGCACGGGCAAGCTGAACTTCACGACTGTGTTTGATACGCTCGTTTTCCATTCTCTGAGAAACACCAAATCCTGTGTCAGTCATAATGATCTGATTGCCATCATCAGTGGTTTCTTTTGGAAGAGCAATACCCTGTCGTAACATCTTCTCGGTAATTTCGCTGTATTTGTCAGCTGCAACTACGATAGTGTTGTTACCATTTAACTTGTACTTGTAACCTTCGTTATCTAAAAAGTCTAAAACTTTACCGATTTCTGATGATGAGTACTGTCCTAAGGTTCTATTAGCATCACCGCTGCTAGAGCTGCCACCTGAGGTAAAACTGATTACTGCAAAGATGATTGCTGCAATAAAAACGACTAAAAAAGCAATAATCACAATGCGGTGAGTCATCTCACCATCTTTGATGAATGACTTGAAGCCACCATGTTTTGGAGGTAATTCGGTGTTTTCCTCACCTAAAGGCAATGTGTTTTCGTCAACTGCAGGCTCATTAGCTTGAGAGTTTCCATTTGAGGTTGTAGCCAGTGCAGTGCCTGTGCCTGTGCCTGTGCCTGCATTTTCAGGTTCTTGTGCACCTTGTGGTGCAACCGGAAAGCCATTATCAGCCATGTTAAATCCCCATCGCCAAAAATACAGATAACTTTATTAGATCTGCATTTGAGAAATTGTCTTATATGCTTCAATCATCTTGTTACGAACCTGCATGGTTGCTTCAAAAGAGATGGAAGCTTTTTGTGATGCAATCATGACATCTGATAGTGTCATTGATCTGTCACCTAAATCAAAACGAGTCTGTTTATTAGCTGAATCGTTCTGTAAATTATTAACTGTTTCAAAAGCATTGTTCAGCATGTTAGCAAATGCGCCGATGTTGTCTGCACCTTTGCTATCATTTACAGCCTCTACCTGTTTGTCTAATGTAAGAGGAGAATTCTCTACTCTCTGCTCTTGTACATTGGTGGTAGCTACATTGGTTAATGTTCTCATTTGCTGCTGCATCTTCTGTAGCTGAGCTAACATTGAAGAACTACCTAGTGAATTTACTGACATACTCATCGTTTTTTCTCCCTGTCAAATTTCCGACAGTTTTTCTATAACTAATGAGTATATTTCAAGTTGCGTGCCAACTTTGTAAAAACGCTAAGGCAACAGCTTTTATTACTGAGATTTTGCCTTTTTCTTATATATTTTTCAAGAAATTAACTTTCTAGGACCAAAAAGAGTTGAAACAACTCACATTCACAAAAACAAAAGCCTGGCTCTTGTGTAGATTATACAAAAAACCAGGCTCTTTTTCTGATTAGTCAAAGACATTTCTGACTAATTGCGCTTTAAAACTTTAACGCCTTCTTCAGTTGCGTATAGAACAATGTCAGCGCCCTTTGATGCGAATAAACCTACGGTTACAACACCAGGAATCTGATTGATCTGCTGCTCTAAAGCTACAGGATCGGTAATTGATAAACCATGAACATCAAGAATTTCACAGCCGTTATCAGTAATGCAGTCCTTACGCAGAACAGGATCACCGCCAAACTTTCTTAAAGTACGTGCAACCTGCTCGCGAGCCATAGGAATAACTTCAACTGGTAATGGGAACTTGCCTAAAGTCTGTACAAGCTTTGACTTGTCAACGATACAGATAAACTTAGTTGCCATTGAAGTTAAAATCTTCTCACGGGTTAAACATGCACCGCCGCCTTTAATCATGTTAAAGTTTGGATCAACCTCATCAGCGCCATCGATATAAACCTCATATGGCTCTGTTGCGTTTGGATCAACAACCTTAACACCAATGTTTGTTAAAGCTTCTGTAGTCTTGTTTGATGAGCTTACAGCTGCTGCAACCTTAACGTTGTTTAAACCAATCTGCTCGATAAACTTCATAACAGTTGAACCACTGCCAACACCTAATACAGCGTTCTGTGGAATGTACTCTAGTGCTGCCTTTGCAACCATTACCTTTAATTCATCCTGAGTCATTTTTATCTCCTGCTATAAAATTAAGCTACGGTTACCTTTGCAAAACGACGTTTGCCAACCTGCCAGATTGCAGTGCCCTTCTCTACAGGGATATCCTTATCGGTTACAACCTTGCCTTCGCACTTTACAGCTGACTGCTTAATCATACGAATAGCCTCAGAGGTTGATGCGCATAAACCAGCATCCTTTAAAAGGTTTGGTAATGAGGTGGTGTTTACTGTTACCTCAGGGATATCATCAGGTAGTGCACCTTTGGCAAACTGTGACTTGAAGCCTTCAACAGCCTGGTTTGCAGCTTCCTCACCGTGGTAACGGGCTACAATCTCACGGCCTAGCTCAATCTTGGCATCACGTGGGTTCTGACCTTCAATCAGGCACTTGTCCTTGATAGCCTTAATCTCATCAACAGTCTTGAATGAAAGTAAATCGTAGTATGACCACATTAAGTCATCAGAAATGGACATGATCTTACCGAACATCTCCTTTGGAGCCTCGGTAACACCGATGTAGTTGTGCTTAGATTTTGACATCTTAACAATGCCATCTAAACCAACTAGTAATGGCATCATCAGTACGCACTGTGGTTCCATCTGAGCGTCTTTCTGTAGCTCACGGCCCATTAAAAGATTGAACTTCTGATCGGTACCGCCTAACTCAACGTCAGCTTTGATAGCAACTGAATCGTAACCTTGGAATAATGGGTATAGGAACTCATGAATTGCAATTGGCTGGTTTGAGCTGAATCTCTTTGAGAAATCATCACGCTCTAACATACGTGCAACAGTTAACTTTGAAGCAAGCTTAATGGTACCTGCTGCGCCTAATTTCTCACACCACTCTGAGTTGTAGCGGATTTCGGTTAAATCCTTGTCTAAGATCTTGAATGCCTGTTCAGCATAGGTCTTAGCGTTTTCAATGATCTGCTCACGAGGAAGCTCTGGTCTTGTTGCGTTCTTACCTGATGGATCACCGATAGCTGCAGTGAAGTCACCAATGATAAGTACAATCTTATGACCTAGTTTCTGGAAGGTACGTAACTTGTTTAGAATTACGGTATGGCCTAAATGGATGTCAGGAGCTGTAGGATCCATGCCAAGTTTGATGGTCAACTGACGACCTGATTCTAACTTCTTTTTTAATTCATCTAATGGAATAATTTCTTCAGCACCACGGGCAATTTCGCGTAATGCGTTTTCGATATCTGACATCGGAAGTCCTTTAATTAAATTTAAAAGTAACAAAAAGTAATAATTAACCCTATATTCTAATATAATTTGA
>JAAYPN010000049.1 GCA_012519775.1 Aeromonadales bacterium
ATCTTATTTCTTAACAAAGCGCATTGATAAATCAAGAGCTCTTACATTCTTGGTTAGAGCACCTACAGAGATAAAATCAACACCTGTCTGAGCGTATCTGCCGATAGTATCAATATTTACGTTACCTGAAATCTCTAATTGAGACTGGTGATTTGTCTGCTTTACAGCGTGGATCATCATGTCATACTCAAAGTTATCAAGCATGATAATATCAGCCTTAGCATCAAGAGCCTGCTGTAACTCGTCTAGGTTCTCAACCTCAACCTCAACTTTCAGTTCAGGATGATTCTGTCTAGCTCTTTGAATTGCTTTCTCAATACCGCCACAGGCCATGATGTGGTTCTCTTTGATTAAGAACATATCAAAAAGACCGATACGGTGATTCTTACCGCCACCGCAGGTAACTGCATACTTAAGAGCAGTACGAAGACATGGTAGAGTCTTTCTTGTATCTAAAAGTCTGCAGTTTGTTCCTTCCATAGCAGCAACATACTTGCTAACTTCAGTTGCAACACCAGATAGAGTCTGAACGAAGTTTAGAGTTGTACGTTCGGCAGTTAACATTACACGTGCGTTACCCTTAACATGGAATAACTGCTCGCCTGGCTCAATCTTATCGCCATCTTTTACAAACCATTGTAACTCAACACGGTTACCTAACTGTCTGTAAACTTCCTCAACCCAAGCTTTACCGCAGAATACACCAGCTTCACGGGTGATAACGGTAGCTTCGTTTTCTTCGTTCTCATCAATTAACTGAGAGGTTACGTCAAGGCTTAGATCAAGTGCACCGCCTAAGTCCTCTTTTAAAGCCATACTAACTGTAGCTTTAATATCATCTTCTAGCATATACATTCCTGTGTTTTGCATTATATAAGAAAATTTTGTACATAATACCACACATTAGGATAATCACTTTGCCTTTAAGCTTTAGATTGTAAGATAGAAACTTTCATTTTCTTTGTCTCAAGAAAGGACAAACACTGCATATATCTGTTAGTTTTGTTATAATAAAAGTTTAATTTGAACTAATTAAGAGTAAATGACGTGTTAGAAACTATCTCCATAAAAGATCAGGTAGCTCAGTTAAAAGAACGCGCAGATACCCTAAGGGGGTATCTTTGACCTTCAGTCTAAGATAGAAAGATTAGAAGAGGTCAATGGACTTTTAGAAGATCCAAAATTATGGGATGATCCTGCAAAAGCACAAGAGCTTGGAAAGGAAAGACAAAGTTTACAGAGCGTAGTTGGACACTTTAAGAGCCTGTATCAGGGGTTAGATGATCTTTTGACCTTAGATGAAATGGCTAAAGAAGAAGGTGATGCTCAATTAGCACAAGAAGCTGAAGATGAGGCAGAACGCCTTGAAAAGGCTTTAGAAAGCCTGGAGATTAAGAGAATGTTCTCAGGACCAAATGACAACGATCCATGTTTTATGGATATTCAGTCAGGATCTGGTGGAACAGAAGCTCAGGACTGGGCCGAAATGGTTATGAGAATGTATGTGAAGTTTGCTGAAAAGCATGGCTTTAGCGTTACAGTAACCGAGCTTTCAGACGGTGAAGTTGCCGGCATTAAATCTGCAACTCTTCGTTTTGAAGGCGAACATGCTTATGGCTGGTTTAGAACTGAAACCGGAGTTCATCGTCTAGTTAGAAAATCTCCATTTGATTCTAATAACCGTCGCCATACCTCATTCTGCTCAGCATATGTATATCCTGAGATTGATGACAATATTGAAATTGATATCAATCCTGCTGATTTACAAACTGATGTTTACAGATCATCAGGTGCTGGCGGTCAGCATGTTAATAAAACAGAATCAGCAGTAAGAATTACACATATTCCAACCGGTATTGTTGTTTCTTGCCAGAATGAGCGTTCTCAGTTCCAGAATAGAGATCAGGCAATGAAGCAGTTGCGTGCAAGACTCTATACCTTAGAACTTGAAAAGCGTCAGAGCGCTCAAAGGGAAATTGAAGACAGTAAGTCCGATATCGGATGGGGAAGTCAGATCAGATCATATGTTCTGGATGATTCTAGAATTAAAGATTTACGTACAGGTGTTGAATGCCGTGATACTCAGAAAGTGTTAAACGGCGATTTAGACCAATTTATCGAAGCAAGTTTAAAGTCAGGTCTTTAGGCTTAATTATTAGGAAAATAAAAATGGCACAAGAAAACATTGGCGGTGCAGAAACTTTAAATAACGTGATGCAAGACCGTCGCGATAAACTAGAGCTACTCCGCACTCAAGGACAAGCTTATCCAAACGATTTCCGTCGTGATGCAATTTCATCAGACATCGTAAAGGCATGCGCCGATAAGGATAACGAGACCTTAGAAAAAGAGCAGAATACCTACACCATCGCAGGTCGTGTTATGACCCGCCGTATCATGGGTAAGGCCGCTTTTGCTACTCTTCAGGACATGGGCGGTCGTATTCAGATTTACGTTGCTCGTGACAACCTACCTGAGGGTGTATACCAAGAAGTTTTCAAGAAGCTTGATTTAGGTGACATCATCGGTGTTACCGGTTTTGCTTTCAAGACTAAGACTGGCGAATTATCATTACATGTAAGTGCATTACGTCTACTTGTAAAATCACTACGTCCACTACCAGAGAAGTTCCATGGCCTTACCGATCAGGAAGCTCGCTGCCGTCAGCGTTATGTTGACCTGATTGCAAACGAAGAGTCACGCAAAACTTTCGAGATCCGTACCAAGATTGTTTCATTCATCCGTAAGTACATGAATGAGCACATGTTCATGGAAGTTGAAACTCCAATGATGCACGTGATCCCAGGTGGTGCTAACGCTAAACCATTCGTTACTCACCACAATGCATTAGATATGGATATGTATCTTCGTATTGCTCCTGAGTTATACCTAAAGAGACTGGTTGTAGGTGGTTTTGAGCGAGTTTACGAAATCAACCGTAACTTCAGAAACGAAGGTATCGACGTACGTCATAACCCAGAGTTCACCATGATGGAATTCTATATGGCATACCACGATTACCGTGACTTAATCGACTTTACCGAAGACTTATACAAGAAGATGTCTTTAGAGGTTCTTGGCACAACCAAGATCCACTATGGTAAAGAAGGCGAGCCAGGTTTAGATATCGATTTTGCAAAGCCATTCGACAGATTAACCATGAAAGAATCTATCGTTAAGTATGGCAACGGCATCACTCTAGAAGATCTAGAGGATGAGGATAAGGCACGAGCTCTATGTAAGAAGCATCACATCGAGTTAATGGAAGGCTGGTCACTAGGTCATTACATTACTGCTTTATTCGATGAGTTAGTTGAAGCAAATCTTCAGCAGCCAACATTTATTACCAGCTACCCTGCGGTAGTATCTCCACTAGCAAGAAGAACTGACGGTGATGAAGAGTTCACTGATCGCTTCGAGTTCTTCATTGGTGGTCGTGAGATCGGTAATGGCTTCTCAGAGTTAAATGATCCAGATGATCAGGCAGGTCGTTTCCGTCAGCAGGCTGAAGCTAAGAAGCACGGCGATGACGAGGCTATGTACTACGATGAGGACTACATCAATGCTATGCAGTACGGTTTAGCACCAACTGCAGGTGAAGGTATCGGAATTGATAGAACCGTAATGTTATTCACAAATAGTCACACTATTCGTGACGTAATATTATTCCCAACATTAAGACGTAACTAAAGTTACCTCTTTTAAGGTGAAGATAATGCAAAAATATCAAGGCTCAATGGTTGCTCTAATCACTCCTTTTAAAAACGGAAAGGTTGATTATGCAGCACTAGAACGCATGGTAGAGTTCCACATTCAGAACGGAACCACATGTCTTGTTGTAACCGGTACTACAGGTGAGTGCCCAACATTAACTTTCGACGAGCACGTTGAAGTTATCAAGTTCTGTGTAGAAGCAGCTAAAGGCCGTGTTTTAGTAATGGCAGGTGCTGGTTCTAACAATCCAGTTGAGGCTATTAACCTATCAAACGCAGCTAAAGATGCTGGCGCTGACAGCTTATTACACAACGCAGGTTACTATAACCGTCCAAATCAGGATGGCTTATATGCTCACTTTAAGCTTGTTCACGACAACACTGATTTACCAATCTTTGTGTACAACGTACCAGGTCGTACTGTAGTAAACATTACATCAGAGACCTTAGCTAAGATTGCTCAGTTAGACAGAATCGTTGGTGTAAAGGATGCAACAGGTAATCTTGAACGTCCTTGGATTGAGCGCAATCTAATCAAGAAGCCATTTATCTGGTTATCAGGTGAAGACTCAACTGCTGTAAGCTTCAACGTAGCTGGCGGTGTTGGTGTGGTTTCTGTAACTGGAAACGTAGCTCCTGCATTAGTAGCACGTGTTCAGAATCTAACCTTAGAGAAGAAATGGGATGAAGCTGCAAATGAGCAGTTGAAGCTGATGAAACTTCATAAGCTGATGTTCAAAGAGCCAAGCCCAGCACCTGCTAAGTATGCAGCATCATTATTAGGCCTATGTGATGAGGAGAGTCGTTTGCCAATTCTTCCTGTTACTCAGGCTCTAAGAGATGAAATCAAAGCTGAGATGCAGAAGTTAGAGTTAATCTAATTTATGACAGAAGAGCTATTAAATAAAGAACAAGAAGTCGAGCAGGTAACTGCTCAACCTCATGATCATCGCATCAAGTCCTTTGTGGTACGCGCAGGACGTATGACTGAAGGCCAGATCAGAGCAATTGAAGAGCTTGGCCCTAAGTACATGGTGGATGTTGAAGATTTACAGCCATTAGATATCGATAAGATATTTAATCGTAGCGGTGCTCCATTAGTGGTAGAGATTGGCTTTGGTATGGGGGTATCTTTTGTTCAAATGGCAAAAGACTCTCCAGAGTGCAATTTCCTAGGCATTGAAGTACACCCTCCAGGGGTGGGCTCTGCTTTAAAGCTAATTGAAGAAAATCAGTTAACTAACGTTAAAGTGATTAAATTTGACGCTTTTGAAGTACTGAAAAAGTGCCTGGCAAAAGAGAGTATTGATATTCTTCAGATCTTCTTCCCTGATCCATGGCCTAAGAAGAGACATGTAAAACGTCGTTTAATCAGCGATGATTTCATCACTCTTGTAAGACCATTGTTCAAACACGGCGGCCAGTTCAGAATGGCAACCGACTGGGAAGATTACGCTATCCAAATGTTAGATGTGATGACCAGAGCTGAAGGTTTTTCAAACACAGCGCCTGATGGCACATACATACCTCGTCCAAGCTGGAGACCGCTAACTAAGTTTGAAGCTAGAGGTCAGAGACTTGGTCACGGCGTATGGGATTTGGTATTTAAACGTGATTGATAGTAGAAAAGAAGAACTATTAAATTATGTAAAAAGCATTATTTCAGATGAGCAAATAATGCTTTTGTCTTTAAATGGCGACGCAAGCTTTCGTCGCTATTTTCGTGTGTCCGGTAAAAATCTGATTGCAGTAGACGCGCCTCCTTCCACTCAAAAGAACAAAGAGTTTATATCTATTGATAAAGCCTTAGAGGCTGTATCAGTAAAAGTTCCAAAGATAATTGCCTATGATCTTGATAAAGGTTTTATGCTTTTAGAAGATCTAGGGGATACTACTTTTGCAAAAGTTGCAATTGGAGCGCAACAGCAAAGCTATTATGAAAAAGCTGTTGATTTGCTTCCAAAGATTGCTACAGTTGATGTGGATTGCCCATTATTTGATAGAGAGTTTATAAATTTTGAGCTGTCCTTATTTGATACCTGGATGCTTGATAAAAAGCTTAAGGTAACATTAAGCGACGAGGAAAAAGAGACTCTTAAAAAAAACTATTCATATCTTGCAGACAACTGCTTATCACAGGAGCAGGTAGCTGTACACCGTGATTACCACTCAAGAAACCTGATGAAAAGTAAGGATGAGCTTGCGGTAATTGATTTTCAGGATATGGTAAAAGGACCTATCACTTACGATTTAGCATCAATTATCTATGACTGCTATATCAATCTTGATAAGGATTTAATAAGTCATTTAATTCAGAGAGCTTTTAATAATTATCGAAACTCAGGTTTTCTGTCAGAAACATCATTAGAAGAATTTAAAGCAAAATTAAAATTAACCTCACTTCAAAGACATGTGAAGGTCCTGGGGATTTTCTGCAGACTGTCTTTACGCGATGGTAAGGATAATTATTTAAATGATCTGCCAAGAGTGATCTGTTATGTTTTAGAAGAGAGTAAGGATGATCCTAAGTTACAGTCATTTAGAGCAATAATTGAAAAATATGTAGTAGGAAAGTTTTAGTGAAAGCGATGATTTTAGCCGCAGGTCGAGGCGAGAGATTAAGACCTATTACAGATACGATTCCAAAACCATTAGTAAAGGTTGGCGATAAAGCGCTTCTGGTTTGGCATATTGAAAAACTTAAAAAGGCTAATATCACAGACATTATTATCAACTC
This sequence comes from Aeromonadales bacterium, assembly GCA_012519775.1. Classification (GTDB taxonomy): domain Bacteria; phylum Pseudomonadota; class Gammaproteobacteria; order Enterobacterales; family Succinivibrionaceae; genus Succinivibrio. Next base: position 6,451 of record JAAYPN010000049.1, read on the forward strand.
AGCATATCTTTCAGAAAAGATTGTGGATTTTATTGGGGATGGTAGTGCCTTTGGCGTGCATGTTACCCATTCTGTAGAGGGGTCTCAGGGGCTTGAGACAGCAGGTGGTATTATCAAGGCATTACCTTTCTTTGAGAATGAGGATTTTTTAGTCGTAAATGGAGATACCTTTATTGACGCAGATTATTCTCAATTTTTAGAGCCCTTAACAGAAAAAGATCTCGGAAGATTATATCTTGTTAAAAATCCTGCTCATAACTTAAAAGGTGACTTCTCTATTGATAATGGCCTGTGCAGAAGAGGTGGAAACTACACCTTCTCTGGTGTCGCCCAATACAAGTGTAAGGCTTTTGAAAATCGCCATGCAGAGAGATTGCCCTTATTACCACTGTTTTTAGAGTGGTGCTCAAAAGGCGGGTTAAAAGGTGCTGCTCTTTTAGGTAACTGGTTTGATGTAGGTACTATAGAGCGTTTAGATAATGTAAATGCTTACATTAAAGAGCATAAGCTATAATCTAAAATCCAATTTTTTTATTCAATAAACATAAGAAAATGCCAGAACAAAACTCAAAAAGCAAGAATAAAATAAAGCAAGGATATATTGGCGCACTTGTAGCATTAGCTATAGGTGTGGTTTTTTATCTTATGACAAAGCACATTATTTTATTACCACTGTGTGCTTTAGCTGGATTTTTTCTATACGACCGTCCTTTATACCTCAAGTGCAAAGAAGAGCAAAAGGCAAAAGAAGAGGAGCAAAAGGCTTTAGAGCAGCAGGCAATTGCCGAGCAGTTTATAAAAGAACAGAAAAAAGCCGCTTCAAAGATGCGTTCTACACAGAAAAAGAATCGCGGTAAAAAATCGGCTCTTTATGAGAATATCTATACTGTAGCTGGCTATGTGCTGGCAACACAGACTGATCTTGAGCCATATATAAAAAAGGCTGAGGATGTAATTCGTTATTTCAAGGCTTCAAAAGAAGACCGTGCTATTGCTGTTGAAGCTTTCAACAGAGCACTAGATCCGAATTTCGATGTAGAGACATATGTTTATAACTATTTAATGAACATCGGTAAGAACCGAGAGTACATCAGTTATGTATTAACATATGCTTTTATCATTTCAAGTAAAGATGATCTCATAAACGATGATTCAAGACAGAGACTGTATGATATTGGTAAAAGCTTAGGATCATCAAAAGCTGCCTTAAACAGATTGTTCAAAACAGGCTGTGCAGAGGCTAAGTTTGCTCAGGTTTATGAAGATTACCATAAATCAACAGAGGCTAACGGCTTTAGTCAGGAGAACACGTCTCAAAGTCAGAGTTCACAGGATAGTACAAATCAGAAAACAAATGAGAATACTAACAACCAGAACTCACGGAGCAGCTCTTCACAAAGGGCATTTGAGAACTCTCAGGGCAGAACAGCAGAGGCTCTTGAGATCTTGGGGTTAGATTCAAGCTGTACCTATGATGATGTAAGACGTGCTCATAAGAAGCTGATGTTAAAGTATCATCCAGACAGACTTGCTTCTCAGGGCTTACCTGAAGATATGGTAGCTATCTTTACAGAAAAGGCTAAGGCAGTTCAGGTTGCCTTTGACTATTTAAAGAAGATTTACAGCGATTACGCATAGGAAAAATATGTCAGGAAACTCATATAAAGGCTCTATACTAGGTGGACTGATTGGACTGTTTTTTGGAGGTCCTGTTACCGGCCTTGTAGGTGCTGGTATCGGGTATTTCTTAGTAGATAAGCCAACTGAATTAAAAAGAAAAAATGATGAGAAAGCGCAGAAGGCTTTTACACAGGATGCAAACTACAACATAGCCTTAGTGGATATTACTTTTTCACTGGCCGGATACATTGCCCGTGGTGCTGGTCGTATTAACGAAGAGCACATCAAACTTGCAAATCAGATCATGGACGTAATGCAGCTGTCTGAAAACAGCAGACAGGTTGCACGTCATAGTTTTAATAAAGGTAAAAGTGATGATTTTGACATCTTATCTAAGGTAAGTGAACTTAAAAGACTCATAGGCACTAATACCAGCATGATTGAGTACCTGCTTGAAATTGAAATTCAGGTGGCTCTATCAGATATGACTTTAGAAGAAGACGAGATACGTCGACTTATATACTTAGGTCAGTTACTTGAAGTATCAGCTGATCATATGCGCCGTTTAATCAACAGCCGTTACTCTCAGATGATTTTAGAGCGAGTGAGAAATGGTGATTATGAGGCTTATAAGAGAACCGGTGGCTTTGGCGGCTATCGCTATTCAAATCAGGATTATGGTAATAATCAGAAGGACAGTTCTGATAACTCCTATAATTCTTATCAGAGTGCGGGCACAGACAAATTAAAAGCTGCCTACGATTTACTTGAGGTAAGCGAGTCAGATAGTGATGAGACCATTAAAAGAGCTCATAAAAAGCTGATGTTAAAGTATCATCCTGATAGGCTTGCATCTCAGGGGTTAACTCCTGAAATGATTAGACTTTATACAGAAAAGGCAAAAGACATTCAGGCTGCCTTTGATCTTATTAAAAAGGAAAGACACCTCTAGATTTTCTTTTCAAGAAAATCAGGCAGGGTAGAAAAGCTAAGCAGCTCCTCTTTGAACGGGTGTTTAAACTCAAGGTTATAAGCGTGTAGACAAAGCCTTTGTGCTTTGTCTATTACATTGTGCCCGGCATAAAATCTATCTCCCAAAATAGGGTGACCAATTGATGAAAGATGTAATCGTAACTGATGGGAGCGTCCTGTTACAGGAGTAAGCTTTAAAACTGTAGTGTCATTTACATCTATAATAGATTTTCCATATTTAAAATCATCTGTTTTCTCATACAGAGTAAGGGATGGTTTTCCCTGTTCATAGTCAACTATCTGTAGAGGTCTGTTCTCTATATCGCAGCGAATAGGTAAATCAATCTGACCACAATTTTGAGTATTACCTTCAACAACTGCAAGGTAGCGTTTTTTAACCTCTTTTTTTTCGAACATTCTGCCTAAGGAGCTAATGGCTCTTTTAGTAAGACCTACCACCATAAGACCTGATGTATCCATATCAAGGCGATGAACTGCCATAGCGTCAGGATGTCTTAGCCAGATCCTTGAAAGTATAGAGTCGTAGTTTTCTTTAAGACGTCCTGGTACGCATAAAAGCCCTGAAGGCTTATCAATAACCATCAGATCCTGATCTTCAAAAAGGATTGTTAAAAAAGGCTCTTTAGGTGGATTGTAAACAAAGTCTTTCATAGTGTCTTAAAGTAGATTGCAGATATAAAAAGAGCAGCATCATTGCTGCTCTGGTTTTCATTTTGAGAGATTATTCTTCAAAATGAGATGCATTTAATACCTTGCCTGCGTTCTCTGCGGGTAAGTTCAGACCAAGTGTTCTGTAATTCTTTTCCATCAGCTCTAGAGCGCTTTTTGTATACTCTGTATCAGAGAATGTGTAGATGATAGTCTGGCAGTGACGGATTGCAGAGATCAAAGCTCCACGCTTCTGGTAGTATTTTGCAATTGCCCACTCGTGTTTTGCCAGCTGATTTTTTACAAACACAAGTCTGTGGTATGCATCAAGAGCGTAAGGAGAGTTTGGATAGGTTTCGATTAAGTCTGAGAAAGCCTTGTAGGCATCGTACAGGAACTGAGGATCTTTTTGTGATCTGTCAAAACCTAAAAAGTCCTGAATCATAGTACCGTGCTTTTGAATTTCGTTCAGACCTTTCATATAAAGCACGTAATCTGTGTATTGAGAGGTAGGATTTAATCTTAAATATCTTTCAATAGCAGCTGTTGTCTGTTCTGGTCTTCTAGATTTGTAGTAGGCATAAATCATGTCTAACTGAACCTGATCAGTAAGCTCACCGAATGGATAACGAGAATCTAGAGCCTCAAGATAATCTCTTGCGTATGCAAAGTCGCCTTTTGCAATGTACTGTCTTGCTTTAGCGTGTAGGGCCTGTTGAGATAAATCAGGTACTTGGTCCTTTTCAACGTTGTCTGAAGAGCAAGCGCAAATTGAGAGTGCAGAAGCAATTACGAATGGTAACCAATACTTCTTAAACATCAAATTTAAGCCTCGTATTCTATAGTTAATTTAATTTTTCTATCTTATATGTTATCTTAGATCAAGTCAAAAATTATAGAGAAAAAGCGTAAATATTTAGCCTATGTCAGAAAAAATTCAATATACCGTAAATGATGAACTTCATGGCAAACGTTTAGATGCAGCTTTAGCTGTATTTAATGATGCTATTTCACGCAGTACTCTAGGCCAGTATGTTAAGGATGGTTTAGTGTCTGTAGATGGAACAGTTATCAGCAAGCCAAGTATTAAGGTAAGCTCGGGTCAGGTTCTGGAACTTACAATTCCTGAAAGTGAAGATCTTGATGCAAAGCCACAGGATTTACCATTAGATGTTGTCTATGAAGACGAAGATGTTTTGGTTATCAACAAGCCAATAGGTTTTGTTGTGCATCCGGGCGCCGGTGTAAAGGATGGCACAGTAATGAATGCTGTGTTATTCCATTATCCACAGACATCTGTGCTTCCTCGAGCAGGTATTGTGCATAGACTTGATAAAGACACCTCAGGTCTTATGGTTATCGCTTTATCAAAATATGCTCAAATCAAACTTGTAAGAGCAATCTCCAAGCACGATGTTGTTCGTGAGTATGAGGCAATCTGTGAAGGTCTTATAACCTCAGGCGGCACTATTGAAGCAGACATCAGCCGCGATCCATACAACAGAACAAGAATGGCTGTAGTATGTGATGGTTTAGGCCGAGAAGCTATTACTCATTACCGTGTTATGGAACAGTTTAGAGAGCACACGCTAGTAAAACTGCGCCTTGAAACAGGAAGAACACACCAGATCCGTGTGCACATGGCCTCAATTGATCATCCTCTGCTAGGTGATGGTACCTATGGCGGAAAGAGATTAAAACTTATGAAAGGTGCCAGTGAGGAATTATCGCAGGCATTGCGCGAGTATCGCCATCAGGCACTGCATGCGGCGCACATTGAGTTTATTCATCCTATTAAGGGTGAAGAGATGTCGTTTGATGCGCCATTACCAGCGGATTTTGTAAGACTTATTGAGTTATTACGTGAAGACGAGAAAGTAAATGGTGAAAAGTACTAGTATCAGAGAGATTGAAGCTTTTAATCTGAACATTAAGGCTTTTTATACCACCCGCGATGGTGGCTACAGTAAAGAGCCATATGATAGCTTCAACCTAGGATTACATGTACAAGATGACAATGATGCGGTTTTAAAAAACCGTATTATGCTAGAAAATCACTTAGGCAGAAAAGTGGTTTTCATGAATCAGACCCATTCTAATAATGTCACTTATGTTACAGATAAAGATATAAGTGACAGTCAGAAGATGCTTGATAAGACATTGCCTGTTAGATTAGGTGTTGACTGTGACGGCATAGTAACAGACAGTAAAAACATCGCTTTAGCTGTACTTACAGCAGACTGCCTGCCTTTATTACTTGCAACTGAAGACAGCAGTGTTATTGCAGCTGTTCATTGCGGTTGGAAGGGCATATATGGCGGCATTATCAAAAATGCGGTTGATTTAATCAGAAGTAAAAGTAACGCTCAAATCTATGCAATCATAGGAGCCTGCATCGGACCTGAAAGCTTTGAGGTTGGACCTGAGCTTTTAGAGAAATTCGAGTCTGTAATAACTGATGCTAAAGAAGCCTTTGTTCCAACGGCCAACAGCAAATATCTGTGCTCACTGCCAAAACTGTGTGAGCTTTCCTTAAACGGACTTGATATTAAAAAGATTTACAATCTTAATCTAGATACATTCAAGAGCGATTCTCATTTATTCTCCTACAGAAGAGCAAATATAACAGGTCGAATGGCCAGCATAATTTACATAAATAATTAGTCCTGCATCTTTAAAATTTCAAAACAGCCCCCATATTTAATTATAGACAGATAAAACACTAACTAAATTGAAAATGAGGAGGCTCATATATGCGCTTAGACAGATTTACTGTCAAATTCCAAGAAGCATTAGCTGACGCTCAATCCTTAGCAGTAGGTCACGACAACCAGTTTATTGAACCAGTTCATGTATTATCAGCACTACTAGCACAGGAAGATGGTGCGATAAGACCATTAGTAACTTTAGCAGGCTCTGATCCTACCGCCTTAAAGTTATTAGTTGATAAGGCTATAGATAAATTACCTAAGGTACAGGGAGTTAACGGAGACTTACAGTTATCTCCATTAACAGGTCGTCTGCTTAATGTATGTGACAAATTAGCTCAACAGAATAAAGATTCATATATTTCATCAGAGCTGTTTGTTGTTGCATGTGCTGAAGGCGACAATGAATTAAAGGAAATCTTTAATCGCTGTAATTTAAACACCAAAAAGTTAAATGATGCCATTAAAGAAATGCGTGCAGGTACCAGCGTAAACGATGAGAACGCAGAGAATACCCGTGGCGCATTAAAGAAATACTGCATAGATTTAACAGAGCGCGCTGAGAAGGGCAAACTTGATCCTGTTATCGGTCGTGACGACGAAATCCGTCGTACCATGCAGGTTCTGCAAAGAAGAACTAAGAACAACCCTGTTCTGATTGGTGAACCTGGTGTTGGTAAGACTGCTATTGTAGAAGGTCTGGCTCAACGTATTGTTAAAGGCGAAGTTCCTGAAGGTCTTAAGAACAAAAAAGTTCTGTCATTAGATCTTGGTGCTTTAATTGCCGGAGCTAAATACAGAGGCGAGTTTGAGGAAAGATTAAAGGCTGTATTGAATGATTTGGCTAAAGAAGAAGGCAAAATCATTTTATTCATCGATGAATTGCACACCATGGTGGGAGCTGGCAAATCAGAAGGCTCAATGGATGCAGGCAATATGTTAAAGCCTGCTCTAGCACGCGGCGATCTGCATTGTATGGGTGCTACAACTTTAGATGAGTACCGTCAGTACATTGAAAAAGATGCCGCTTTAGAGCGTCGTTTCCAGAAGGTATTTGTTGGCGAGCCATCAGTTGAGAATACAATTGCAATTTTACGTGGTCTGAAAGAACGTTATGAAATTCATCATCACGTGCAGATCACCGATCCTGCAATTGTAGCTGCAGCTACTCTGTCTAACCGTTATATCACTGAAAGACAGTTACCTGATAAGGCAATTGACTTAATTGATGAGGCAGCAGCTAGCATCAGATTACAGATTGACTCAAAACCAGAGCCTTTAGATAAACTTGACAGACGTCTTATTCAGTTGAAGATGGAACGTCAGACAGTTGCTAAAGAAACTGATGATGTAAGTAAAAAGCGACTTGCTTCTATTGATGAGGAGATTTCATCCTCACAGGAGGAATACAACAAGTTAACTGAAGTCTGGAAACACGATAAGCTTATCTTAGAGGGCACCCAGAAACTGAAGATAAAACTTGATAACGCAAGACACGAGTTTGATGTGGCAAAGCGAAATGGCGATTTAAATCGTATGAGTGAATTACAGTATGGTGTAATTCCAACTTTAGAAAAACAGATTGCTGAAGCCGGTCAGAACAATGGTACAAGCACCAAGTTAATCAGAAACAAAGTAACTGATGCGGAAATTGCTGAGGTTGTATCAAAGGCAACAGGTATTCCTGTAGCTAAGATGTTAGAAGGTGAGCGTGCTAAACTATTGCGCATGGAAGAGAGTTTACATCAGAGAGTAATCGGTCAAGATGAAGCTGTACAGGCTATTGCAAATGCAATCCGCCGCAGCAGAGCTGGTTTATCTGATCCAAACCGTCCAATTGGCTCATTTATGTTCCTAGGTCCAACAGGAGTTGGTAAGACCGAGTTATGTAAAGCCTTAGCTCAGTTCCTGTTTGATACAGACAAGGCAATGGTTCGTATCGATATGTCCGAGTTTATGGAAAAGCACACTGTTGCAAGACTTATCGGTGCGCCTCCAGGATATGTAGGTTATGAGCAGGGCGGTTATTTGACTGAAGCAGTGCGTCGTCGTCCATACTCAGTAGTATTGCTCGATGAGATTGAGAAAGCACATCCAGATGTATTTAATATTCTGCTGCAGGTATTAGATGACGGCAGACTTACTGATGGTCAAGGTAGAACTGTAGACTTTAAGAATACCGTAATCATTATGACTTCAAATCTTGGTTCAAGCATGATCCAGGAAGAGAACGGAAAGAGTGATTACCAGAACATTAAGGGAAAACTCTTAAAGATCCTTGAGCAGAACTTTAAGCCTGAGTTCTTAAACCGTGTGGATGAGACTGTGGTATTCCATCCTCTGTCATTTGAGAATATTAAGTCCATTGCTAAGATCCATCTTGAGACTCTAACCTCAAGAATGAAAGCAGAGGACTACGATATTGTCTTTGGCGAGAGCGTCTTTGACAGAGTTGCAAACGTTGGCTTTGATCCTGTATTTGGTGCAAGACCATTACGTAGAGCAATTCAGACAGAGATAGCAGATCCTCTATCTAAGGCAATCCTTGCAGGTAAGATCCCTGTTAATAAGCCATTGATAGTTGAGGTGGATGAAAACGGAAAGGTAAGTTGTAAACAAAGAAAGAGTTAAAAAGAAAAAATCTTTCAATGTAAAATAACTTAAACTAAAACAAAATGGCCGGTTATCCGGCCATTTATATAAATCGCATTTATAAGCGATCTTGAAAAATAATCAAAAAAAATTACAAAAAATCTAAAAAAAATGTTTGACATGAACTAAAAAATCAGTAGAATGTGTTCCCGTTGTCACGCAAGACAACGACAAATAAAACCAAGCGTTTTATAAAGTTCTTTAAAAATCAGTACGGACAATCTGTGTGGGCCCTTGAAAGAGGG
>JAAYPN010000050.1 GCA_012519775.1 Aeromonadales bacterium
TAAGTTCTGCATTTCAGGTATTTCAAGGATCTTTAATTTCTGGACCTGCTCTGAGAAAAAGACTCCTTTATTTATCCCAAAGATCCTCGATATTCAGTATTCACTGTTTAAGACAAAGCTTGCAGATGCAGCAGTAGGCTTCTCTGCAGGTAACATGAACAACAAGGTTGCTTTAATTCAGGAGCTTTCAAATGACAAGCTCTTTAGCACACTGCTTGCAAGCTATGAAACTGATTATGAGGCAATTACAAAAAACTTAAAGTCTGATACCACTCTGATGGAAACATATGCAAATCAGCTTTTTACAGTCAAATCCCGTTTAGAGAGTATTGTGGCTGTAAGAAAAGAGGAGTTATCACGTGGTCTTCAGCGTAAGCTTTTAGGGGCAACAAGAGGTCTTATGTCTGATTCGTTTGCTCAGGACTGCTGCATGTCATTGGTACAGTTTATGACTAATTTAAAGTATCGTCCTAAACTGAATGTAAAATTATGGCATATAGCATCTCTTGTAATGTGGGGACTTACTATTTTTGTTGTATGTATGTTTCATACTAAAAGCACTGTTATATCAACACTTATCATCTCACTTATAGTTTGCTTTGGTGCGTCTTATTTGGGAACTAAAAATCTGTATTTGTATGAGACAATGGAGCGTACGAGATTCTTTGACAGGGCAGTTAAGTTTACCGATATCAATTATGATTTGATTAGAGCGTTTATTCTTATCTGCGGCGTTTTTCTAATTGAGATTGGCGGTTTCTACATCAGTTAAAACCAACAACAAGGGCCTCAAATGAGGCCCTTAATCTAACAGAAAGACTTTTCTGTTATAGGAATTCTTCAAAAGCACGCTTTACTGCGATAATAGCTTCTTTTTCATCATCGCCAGTTGCGTGAATGTACACTTCATCCTGAAAACGAATGCCTAAACCTAAAAGAGCAAAAATACCGCCTGATTTTAAGTCAATATTCTTATCTTTGTAGATTAGTTTAATCTTTGAACTATAGCCACTGATTGCTTTTAGGATTGCGCCTGCTGGGCGAGCATGTACACCATCACGATCCTTAATTGTGTAGGTAAATTTTTCCATAATTTTTCCTATGTAGTTCTCACCCTTTGTTAGGTAAAATTTTTAATCTGATTACAGAGATATAATATTATTCTCCGTGATTGTCAATTCTGTTTCTTAATTTTTGACCAGCCCTGAAGGTGGTTACGCGTCGCTCAGAAATTGTAACTTCTTTACCTGTCTTAGGGTTTCTGCCAGGACGTGCAGTTTTAAGTTTTAACTCAAAATTTCCAAAACCGGTTAGTTTTACAATTTCGCCTTTCTCTAAAGTGCTTGAGATCTCCTCAAAGAAAGTATCAACAAAATCTTGAGCGGTATTTTTGGGTAAACCTAGTTTGATAATTAATCTTTCTGCAATTTCAGCACGAGTCAAAGCCATAGTTGTATCCTTCATTTTTAGTCAGCATCAGGCTAACGCAAATCCAGTTTAAAAAATTCTTCTTCATTACTTGTAATATAATACAAATTATTAAATTTTGTTTCGTGATAAGTACTATATTTTTGATATTAAATCAAACGTTTAGTTAAAATTTTAAGCTATTTAACACTTTTTTCGAATAATCGGTAAAAAGAAGCTTATCCAGAAGCGAAAATTATATACTACCTCTTAGTATAGACAAAAATAATCTTTTTATAAAATAATAAGTTAAAATAATTTTATTCGCACTTTTGGAAATTTATCTATACAGGTTGAAATTCCTTTTATGGCAAAGACTAAGTATGAAAGCTCTGAAGAAACTGGTGCACTTGAAGTCCTCAGTCAGGGCAAGATTTCAGGACAGGATTTAAACAGCTTTTTTAATATGCATTCACCTTCTACTTTTGTATTTAAGGTGAAGTCTGCTGCTTTAAAGGCAGACGGCATCAGCGTAGGTGATATTGCCGTATGTGATAGATCGATACTGGTCAAAGATGGAGATATTATTGTAATCTCTGTTGATGGCAGATTTTATTTACGCAGATTCGTAGATGGAATAGAGCCTTATCTTGAAGGAGATGAGAATATTAAGAGGATCTATTTATCTAAAGCTAAAGAAATTGATGTCTTTGGTGTGGTTACAGGTATTTTCAGAAAAATAGCCAAAAACTCCTGATACTATATGTAATAGTGTCTGTCTTTGTATCAGTTCCTACACTGCAGCTTTTCTAATATTATTTCTTATCTATTCAAAAAAATAATTATCTAAATCAGTGTAAATTCCTTGAAAATTGTCAAATATAGCCGATAAATAAGTATAAGAAGAAGAAAAAATTGGAGGCATATTATGAGCCAAGAATTTGTATACTCAGTAATCAACAGACCTCCATTAGGAGCTGAGAATCTTGTGTACCGACGTCGTGTCAGCAAGACTACTAAAAGTGAGAGCTCTAAAAAGTCTGGTTCGAAAGAAGAAAAATTCCTAGGTTCTGATACAAAAGAGGAAACCTTTGACAGCTACCTGAATAGAGAAAGACACTCTAAAGGCGGCCACATCGATGATGAAGCCTAGTTTCACCTTACATTTTTTTAACAAATCTTAATTATAGCATAGCAATATTGTCAGAATTCTCTGATAATATTGCCATGTCCGTTTTTTAATTAATAAA
>JAAYPN010000051.1 GCA_012519775.1 Aeromonadales bacterium
AATCTTGCTCCTGATCCACAAACCTTTGAATCACATCATTCCAAACCTGTTGCAAATCCATAAAACAGCCTTTTAATCTTTATTATTTATTAATTATATTTATCGAAAAGTAATTGTAACTTATTAATGAATTAATGAATTACAATTAATAGTAACGACATATTTTATCATAAGGCTATTGACCTTAGTAGTGTTTACAATATAAAATGCCTTACTTTGTATTAATTAGTGATTAATTCGCTATTAATTTCACCATGTATTTTTGTTTGTCGGTAATTTACCGTCGTTGGAGTTTCAAATGAAGCGCACTTTCCAGCCAAACGTAACCAAGCGTAAGCGCACCCACGGTTTCCGTGTACGTATGCGTACTGCTGACGGTCGTAAAGTTCTTTCCCGTCGCCGTGCTAAAGGTCGTAAGCGTTTAACAACCGTTAATGGCTAGTAATACCTTTCCTCGGTCTGTCAGAATTCTGTCAACCGAGGAATACGATAAGGTTTTTAAGAACCCAGTCCGTGCTAGTGAACCGGGAGTGTTAGTACTTGCTCGCAAAAATGACACTAACTGTTCAAGGCTCGGCTTGGTTATACCTAAAAAAGTTTTAAAAAGGGCTGTTTGGCGAAATCGTGTAAAACGAATAGCTAGAGAGACTTTTAGATTAAACCAACATTCTCTTCCAAACATTGATCTGGTCATCTTAGCTAGACCAAAAATAGAAGATATCCGCAATTCTGAACTAAGTGCAATATTTAGACGACTATGGCTACAAATATCTCACCGTTTGGAAAAATAGCGATCCTACTGATCCGCTTCTATCAAATCTTCATTAGTCCTATTTTAGGACAGCACTGCCGTTTTTACCCTAGCTGTTCACAATACACTCTTGAAGCCATTAGAGAATGGGGCTTAATAAAGGGGGTCTACTTGGGAATTAAAAGGATTTCTAGATGTCATCCATTAAATCCTGGTGGTTTTGATCCTGTGCCAAAGAAACGTAAGTAATCACCTTTAAGGTTAAACCAAATGGAACAACAGAGAAATTTATTATTTATTCTTTTACTTTGCGCAGCCATGTTCTTATTCTGGGACTGGAATGCAGATAAAGCTAATGCACAAAAGGCAGCAGACGAAACTGCAATCGCAATGCAAAATGAAGATAATTCACAAACAGATATAAGCAACTCAATTAAGTTAATCAGCGATAACTTAGAGCTTACAATTAACTTAAAGGGTGGTGATGTTATCGATGCTAAGCTTTTAAAGATTAAGCAAGAGCAGGATAAAGAAGATCCATTCCATCTTTTAATGACTGAAAACCAGTTCATCTACCAGGCACAAAGCGGTTTAGCTGGTAAAGATGGTATCGATACACAGTCAAGACCAACTTACGTAACAGATAAGAAAGAATATGTTCTGCAGGATGGTGAAGATTCTGTTAGCGCAAATTTAGTATTTGAAAAAGACGGCGTTACTTATACTAAGACCTACACTATCAAGAAGGATTCATATGTTGTAAATGTTTCTTACGACATCAATAACAACTCTGAAAAAGATTTAAATGTAAGTTTCTACACTCAGTTAAAGCAAACTAGTGATGACAGTTTCTTACAGAAGAACGCAAGCTTTGGTATGGTAGCAAGTGCATACCGCGGTTCAGCTTATTCATCAGATGACAGCCGTTATGAGAAAGCTAAGTTCCAGAACCTAATTGAAGATATGAAATACAATATTGCAACTAAAGACGGTTGGGTAGCAATGATTCAGCACTACTTCGTATCTGCATGGATCGGCGATACTGACAGTGATATCGGTAATGTAATTTACTCAGCTGCAGCTGATAAAGACACTGTTGCAATTATTGGTATTAGAACTAACAACCTAACAATCAACGCAGGTAGCGATAAGACTTTTAACGCAAACCTATGGGTTGGTCCTAAAGATCAGGAAGCAATGGGCACATTTGCTAAGAATCTTGATTTAACTGTTGATTATGGTTGGTTATGGTTCATCTCAATTCCTCTATTCAAGATCCTAAACTTCATTCACAGCATTGTTGGTAACTGGGGTTTTGCAATTATTTTCCTAACTTTAGTAGTTAGAGGCGTGATGTTCCCATTAACTAAGGCTCAATACACATCTATGGCTAAGATGCGTTTATTACAGCCTAAACTAATGGAAATCAAGGAAAGATATAAAGACGATCGTTCAAAGATTGGTTCAGAGACCATGAAGTTATACAAGGCAGAAAAGGTTAACCCATTAGGTGGTTGCTTACCATTACTTATTCAGATGCCTATCTTCATTGCTCTATACTGGACACTAATGGAGTCAACTGAGCTACGTCAGTCAAGCTTTATTCTTTGGATTACTGACCTTTCTGTAAAAGATCCATTCTTTGTTTTACCTATTCTATATGGTATCTCAATGTTCATGTTACAGAAGATGTCACCTACTCCAATTACAGATCCTATTCAACGTAAAGTATTCATGGCAATGCCATTCATCTTTACTTTCATGTTCTGTACTTTCCCTGCAGGTCTAACACTTTACTGGTTAGTATCTAACTGTTTCACAATTTTCCAGCAAGTAATCATCTTCAGATCACTAGAAAAGCGTGGTTTAAGTATGAAGAAAGCTCCTTCAGAGAAGAAATAGTTTTTCATGACATCAATAGAAGATACTATTGCCGCAATTGCCACCCCTCACGGTAGGGGAGGCATTGCCGTTATTAGAGTGTCTGGTCCACAAGCTCTTTTTGTGGCTCAAACACTTACCAATACAACTCCTACACCTAGAAAAGCATATTTTAAAAAGTTTGTACTTAATGATGAAGTTCTAGATGAAGGACTGCTTCTATATTTTGAAGGCCCAAATTCCTACACTGGAGAGGACACTATTGAATTACAGGGTCACGGTGGTAATGTAGTTCCTGAGCGTGTTTTAAGTGCTGTTTTATCCATTGATGGTGTAAGACAAGCTGAGCCAGGGGAATTTACTCGAAGAGCATTTTTAAACAACAAGATGGACTTAACTGCTGCTGAAGCAGTTGAAGATTTAATCTCTGCTGGTTCACAAAGTGCTGCAAAAGCAGCTTTAGCATCTTTAGAAGGTGCGTTTGCTAAGAATCTATATGAGTTATCAGACAAAATCACAAACTTCAGAGTAAGACTAGAAGGTTGTCTTGATTTTCCTGAAGAACACGAAGATTTCTATGAATCCGGTAAAACAGATCTTGAACTTGATGCTATTGAAGAGCTTGCAGCTAAAACTCTGCAGGTAGCTAAACAAGGTGTTAAGCTAAATGAAGGTGCAAAGATTGTATTATCAGGTGCTCCAAATGCTGGTAAATCAAGCTTACTAAATGCTCTTGCAGGTACCGATAAAGCAATTGTTACTAATATTCCTGGTACAACCAGAGACGTATTAACAGCAAATATAGAAATTAAAGGTGTTCCTGTTGTAATCACTGATACAGCCGGTATCAGAGATACTCCTTCAGATGAAATAGAAGCTATTGGCATTCAAAAAGCTATTGATGAATTACAGAAGGCCGATTTGGTCTTGTTCATGATTGATGGCTCTAATCCACCAGCTGAAGCCATTGAAACCTTTAGTAAAGTAAAAGAGTTTGAAACTAACGAAAATAGGATTATTGTAGTTATTTCAAAGTCTGATAAGGGAATCTGTAAGGAAACTGAAAATCTATTAAAAGAAGCTCCATTTAAGGATTTAACCAAGATTACAACTTCTACAAAGAATGAAAACGGATTAAATGAACTAAAGCAGGAACTATCAAAGGCTTTAGGCATCGTTCCTATTGAAGGCGTATTCATTGCTAGAAGACGTCATTTAACTTACCTAGAACAGGCATATGAATATATCGTAAGAGCTAAAGATATAATTCAGTCAGGCGATTTAGTTTTGTGCGCTCACGAAATAAGAGAAGCTCAAGATTATTTAGGAAATATTACTGGAAAAGTAACATCTGACGAAATTTTAGGTAAAATATTCAGCACTTTCTGTATTGGCAAATAGACTCATGGAGTCTTCGGTGACGAAGGCTCCATATTATCTGTATCTAATCTAGATTAACCAAGTCTAGAGAAATCTCCTGACAAATCTCAATATAATTATCCTTCAAATTTTCTACTAAAGCATCATAACCGTCAGCTGACTGTTTTCCTTCTTTGTAATATGACTTATTAAAGACTGTTTTGTCATTCTTCTTTATATTTACAGTCAAATCAATGAATGTAGTGCCATCAGAAGAGCCATAAAACTTACCAACATACATTTGTATATCCAGGTTGTTTCTCACGCTATTTGTACGCATTTTATCCATTAAAATGGTACCAAGCTGAGCCTTAATATCAGATGTCCATAAATGGTTATTAGCAGCTCTTAATGTTACAGATGAAGTTTTAAGTACAATCCCCCCCTCATCTAATACAGGAGCTACTGTGACTAATAAGTCATAATTTCTTGCAAACTGATTAGAATCAAGACCTTCTACTAAAGTATATCTTTCGTAATTTACATTAGTGCTAGAGCAACTTGTAAGTAAAAATAAAGCTACCAATGAAGTTGTTAATAATTTCATACTATTCCTATTTAACCTTTGGTTCTACATCTTTATCATTTGTAGAGAATACTAGTGAGTTACTCTTCTGACCGACTTTCTTAATAGTTGGTGTTAGCTCATTTAAGCTTTTGTTAATTTTATTTAAAAGACCTATAGCATTTTGGTAAATTTCAGAATTTCTGTTAAAGCTTTCAATAGTTTCATTAAGCTTATCAACAGTGTGTTTTTCGCTGATGTTCAAAGCTACCATATCAACAGACTTTAAGGTCTTGTCTAAGCTTGCTAAGGTAGAATTTATATTGTCAGACAAAGCTTTAAGATCCAGTTCATTTAACTTCTTGGCAAACTTGTTAATTTCATTACTGAAGTTAGCTTTTGTAATTAAAGGAATTACTTCAACTCCTCTATATTTCTTAAGCTTATAAACACACTTACGCTTAGTATCAACATTTAAGCTGATCTGTGATCCCATATTAAGCAGGTTTTTTCCATCTACTGCAGCACATAGCTGATTTTTAGCTAGATAATTACCTAAAGTAGACTTTAGTTTTGAAGAACTGCTCTTGGCTAGATCCAGAACAATAAGAACGGGAATAGGCTTATTTACATCAAACTTTTCATATTCATTCTCATACCATGGAACACTTGCCACCTGTCCAACATTTACACCACGTAAGGTAACCTCACTTCCATCCATAAGATTTTGGATATCTTTATCAAGAAATACTACAAACTTAACATTGTTTTTAGAGTTATCTATAAGAGCTGATTTTCTGTCTTTAAATAACTCAAAAGTATCATTCTGATTGATAGGAAGAGCTTTCTCATTATTTAATTGAGATACATTGATACTTCCTGAAATTAAATTAACAAGACTCGGCATATTAAAGTTAAAACCACTTGTTTTAAGGCTTAAATCAATGCCAGAGTCTAACCAGAATACAGATTTGTTATTCACTAAATGAGCATACTTCTTTTTAATCTTAGCTATATAAATGACTTTGTTTTTCTCTAAATCATAGTCATTATCGATAATAGCTCCAATAGGAAAACCTTTATAGTTAATGGAAATACCTGATTTAATTACTTTTTCAAAATTACCAACGAGCTTAATAGAAACTGAGCCATCATCACCTAAAAAAGATAAAGGAGCTTCATCTAAAGCACTAAAGTGAGTTGAATACTTTTGAGAAGATCCGTTACTCATCTGAATATAAACACCGGATAAAATGGTTTCAAGACCAGAAATACTATTTGATTGAATTCTTGGTTTTACCACCCAGAAGCTAGAATCCTCATGAAGTAATTCATCTGTACCAGGATTCATTCTGATGGAAACCACAGCGCCATTTAAATCCTCACTCAATGAGATATTTTCAACAGTACCAACATTTACAGAATGAAACTTAACCAGAGTCTTACCTACTTCCATTCCTGTAGCTTCTTTTATATCTAATTTAATTAGAGTTCCTTTATTAAAGGTATTTTGCCAGATAAGCATGATGGTAATGATTAGAGCTAATATAGGAACTAACCAATACAATGAGAAATGATATTTCTTTTGAATTTCTTTTACATCTTTCATTTCTTAATATCCCAAATTAACCTTTCATCAAACTCTTCAGCAGAGAACAGAGTAATAATAACCACACTACAGAAACAAACTATAGCAAAGCCTGGATCGATACTTAATAAACCACCTATTTTTACAATAGCAGACATAATAATCACTACATATACGTCAATAAGTGACCATCGACCAATAATTAGTACACTTCTATATAGCTTACTTACTTTACTTATATTTGGGATTTTCTTTATTTTTGTAACATAAATAATAAAACACAATGAAATAATTTTAAAAGCAGGAATAAAAATAGAAGCCAGCAGAATAACCATAGATACGAAGTAAGACTTCATATTCCACATCGCTATTACGCCATCTATAATATTCGATCCTGTGGATGATTTCATAAATTCAGTATACATAACAGGGTACAGATTAGATGGAACATAAAGAATTAAAGCTGACAATAGTAGGCAGAAACTCTTTGATAGACAGGAATTATTTCTGAAATATACATTACTTCCGCATCTTGGACATTTATCAACATCATTTTCAGAATGAAAGTAATAACCACACTTATCACAGCATTTTACATTCTGATCTTTGGCGTTAATGCCTGCTTTGACATCAACACTCTCCTGAGGATAAATAATTTCCCATAGTTCCTCTGGTCTAAACTTATGACACACCCAAACAAGCATTAAAGAAAAAATAAAAGTTGTATAAAAACCTATATAAAAGTCTACGTTTGCAAGACTTGTAAGCTTAATAAGACTTACTAAAATACCTAAAACAAAGACATCAACCATGCACATTTTATGATTAAAGCTGAACATCTTTCCTATAAATACAGATGGTTTTAATTTAAAACCACAAACAAAGACAATTGTTACTAATACATCTAACGGTGCAAAGAATGTAAAAAACAAAAAGGAGTATAAAAGCATACCCCATTGTTTTTGAAGAATAGAAATAATTGAATATAAAGACATGCTAGAACCTACTCCCATAGCGCTTATGGACATAAAAGGTTCTACTATGCTTATACACAGGAAAATAATAGCTGAGAAAGCTACGGTGGCAATATCAGATCTTTTGGTAATGCTACTTGATTTAAGTTTTCTGCCACATCTAGGGCAAAAAAACGCATCTTTAGTCTCATTATGATCAACATTAACAGTAAGATCGCAGGACTTACATACTAAATGATTGGACAATTTGATACTATTTAAAGCCTTCCATCAAAACAACCTGGTTGTTTTTCAGTGATTCTTGAACATTAATAATACGCTGATTTGACGATCCTCTAAAATCAATCTCCAAAGAACGCTTAGCAATAATATATGGGCCATCAACTACAACATCTAATTGTTCTAGTAGTTTCCTTCTAATAGGATCTTCTGCTAATTTATCGAAGGTATAGCCTGAATAGGACCAAAGAGAATAACATTCCTGTCTTAGGATATTAGCGAATATTGCAAGAGGAGTTGCCTGAATAAAAGGTTCTCCTCCTGAAAAGGTAACGCCTTGAGTTAATGGATTAGATTTAATCTCATCGTATAAAACTCTCAATTTAACATCAATACCACCTTCTAATGGTTGAGATTGAGGATTATGACATCCTCTACAACGCAAAGGACATCCCTGAGTAAATACAACATAACGAATGCCAGGACCGTCGACAATTGATTCTGCAACTGCCCCAGCTATTCTAACTGTAGTTTTATCTAGAATTGATAAATCTAATTTTTCCATACTAATTAAAAAGATAGATGTTTAACCCTATCTCTTTCTTCAGCTCTTTTACCATCGTTGAAACGATCAAGAGTACCTACTAAATAACCAGTAACTCTTCTAATACGTTCAAACTTAACACCTTCGCCAACAACACCGTTACGAGCGTGTAATCTAGTCTGCATTTTAAGCTCCTCTTACATTTACTGCAAATTATAGTTTTTAATTATTTAATTACTAACCAGTACAGATGCAACCAACACCTAATTTTCTCAGGCGTTCGATACTTACACCTTCGCCGTCCTTTCTGCCACAGCGAGGGCATACATCACCGATGATTCCAACGTAGTTACATACTGGGCAGCGATCAACTGGATGGTTGATTGAGCCGTAACCTACGCCACAATCTCTCATGTATAGAATTACCTTCTCAAAAGCTTCCACATTCTTAGTTAAATCACCATCCATTTCAACATAAGAAATAGAACCAGCGTTACATAATGCGTGGAAAGGACCTTCGGTCTTAATCTTATCTGCAGCTGAGATTTCATAGTAAACAGGTACATGGAAACTGTTTGTGTAGTACTGTCTATCAGTTACACCAGGAATACTGCCGTAAAGCTTCTTATCAATCTTTACGAAACG
>JAAYPN010000052.1 GCA_012519775.1 Aeromonadales bacterium
CTTTTTTATTGTTTCTTTTTTTTCTATACTTATTTTTTCTATAAGGTAATCAAATTACCTTATGATACTTAGCTCCTATGCTTTAATATCATTTTTTATTATCATCAAAGTAGTTCTTATAAATGTTACAATCAGAGTATATTTTTTAAGGCTTAGTTATGAACGAAATAGTTAATCAAATATCCTCACCATTTGTAAGTTTCGACCCTGAAACTTGGGCTTCTTTTAAACATAGCTCTGAAAAGCTCACTTTAGCTCAAGCAGATCTTCACAAGTTCATGGCTTTTAACGATAAACTTTCACTAGATGATGTAAAGAATATTTACCTTCCACTATCTAGCCTTTTAAGAATGTACTACATCAGTCGCCATGATAGACTTGCAGTAATTCAAAAGTTCCTGGGCTCTCCTATGGAATCTGTTCCTTTCATTATTTCAATTTCCGGATCAGTTTCTGTAGGTAAAACAACAACTGCAAAATTATTGTGTGAGCTCATCAAAAGCTGGCCTTGCAAACCTAAGGTATCGTTAATTACTACTGATGGTTTCCTCTACCCTAATAAATATCTTGAAGAAAACCTTTTATTAGGAAAAAAAGGTTTCCCAGCAAGTTACGATGTAAAACGACTAATCTCTTTTTTACTCGATTTAAAAGAAGGCAAACCGACTTTAAAGGTTCCTGTTTATTCTCATCTTACCTACGACATCGTGCCAGATGAATACACTATCGTTGATAGACCTAATGTGCTTATTATTGAAGGTGTAAACGTTCTTCAGGATGGAACTGAATATCCTGAATTCAGAAAAAAAGCGTTCATTTCTGATTATATTGATTACTCTATCTATGTAGATGCTGATGAGAAGTTCTTAATGAAATGGTATATAGACAGATTCCTGAAATTAAAGAGCATGGCTTTTACTGATCCTAACTGTTACTTCCATAAATATGCACATTTATCAGACGATAGTGCAACAAGCATTGCAAAACTGATTTGGGAGGCAGTAAACCACACTAATTTGATTGAGAATATTCTACCATGCAGAAATAGAGCTAACCTAATCTTAAAGAAAGGAGAAGATCACCATATTGAGGAGATCTTCTTACGTAAATAATCTGAAGACTATTCTTCTGAAGGATCACGTGTATTTACTATAAAGGTAATGTGACCTGAGGTAATAGACATTATGGAGTCACCACTTGATAAAAGTAAGGCTCCTTTTTTATCGATGCCTGCAGCACGGCCGCTATAAATTCCTTGTACAGTTTCTACATTGATATTCTTGCCTAATAACTCATCACGAGCTTTGAAAGCTTCAATAAACCTCTGAGAATGACCAGTATTGAACTCGTTACAGGTTCTCTTGATGTTGTTGATTAAAGCTACTGCAAGATCATTTCGTTTAAAGGTATCTTCTTTAGTTTCAAAGATACTTGTATATTCTCTATCTAATTTACCAAACTGATCAGCATAAACGTTCAGACCAACACCAATAATTGCTTTGATCTTCTGCTTATAAGGCACGGTTTCAATAAGGATACCGCCAACCTTCTTGTGATCTTTATAAACATCATTTGGCCATTTTAAAAGAATATCTTCAAAACCAAATTTTTCAATTGATTGTGCTACAGCAACTCCGATACCTACTGATAATCCCTGTAACTTTTCAATAGAATCAAATACATAACATACTGATAAAGTTATCTGTTTACCAAAAGTTGAGTGCCACTTGCCGCCACGGCGGCCTCTGCCTGAATTCTGTACTTCTGCAATAACAACATCGCCTGATGCCAGATTTCTGGCATTCTTTATCATGTATGAATTTGTAGAATCAATCTTATCGAGAATTGCGATTCGGCCAGAACCTGATACACGCTTAAAAATAGATAAGTCATCAAAAAGATCAACTTTTGACTTTAAAGTAAGTTCATCGGATTTGATCTCTATTAAATCAGAATAATCATTTACTTCATTTGCCAAAGCTATTAAATCTGCAGTTTCAAGCTCTAAAGCTGATTTTAGTAAATTGAATTTTAGTGTTAGGTCTGGTGCTTCATTCAGTAATTTGATGAGTTTTATAAAACTTACAGATTGTCCCAAGAGACTTCTCCTTTAGAGTCAAATGTTCTTACTTCTGGTTCTAACTTTACATTAAAGGTGTTGAAAACCTCTGCCATTACATATTTTGCTAATGCAACAACTTCATGAGGCTTTGCGTTACCGCGGTTTACGATCACAAGTGACTGATGCTCCCATGTACCAACATTGCCATGGGTGATTCCTTTACAGCCAGCTTTTTCAATTAACCAGCCTGCGGCAAGCTTAGTCATACCCTCTTGAGCTGGATATGTAGGCATGTCTTCATATTGAGCTTTTAACCTGTCTGCTAGATCATTGCTTACAATTGGATTTTTAAAGAAGCTTCCTGCATTACCTACTAGTGAAGGATCAGGTAATTTCTTATTTCTAAGTTCTACTACTTTGCTTCTAAGAGCTTTTGCATCAGAAAACTTCTCTTCTTTTAATCCCTTATAAGACAATTTAGGATTAAATGTTGATGACAATTCAAAGATCACCTGCGTGATTAACAGCTGACGGCTTTTATTCTTTTTAAAATACGAAGAGCGGTACTCAAACTGACACATTTCTTTAGTGAACTCTTCTTGTATATGTCTTTGTAAATCGTATACAACAACACTTTTAATTAACTCGCCGATTTCTACGCCATATGCACCAACGTTCTGAATTGGAGCTGCTCCTACCGTACCAGGAATTGCAGATAGGTTTTCGAGACCGTAAATCCCTTTATCAATTAAAGAGTCAATAAGATCGTCTAAAACCAGTCCACTACCAGCTTTTACAATGAACTTATCTCCCTCAGCCTTTTCTACACTCAGACTCTGGATCTGATTGATCAATACTGATCCATCATAATCATCAGTAAATAATACATCCGATCCATGACCTAAGATAATTGCGCTATCTGCATGAAATCTTTTAAGCTCAGCTACAGAGGTAATTACAACGCCATCTCTGGACTTAACTTGTAAGCCAAACGTATTATATGGAGTTAAATCAAACATCTTAATAAATTCTTTCTATCTGGCCACCAAGGTTTCTGATCTTAGTTTCGATATGCTCGTATCCTCTATCCATGTGATAGATACGATCAACAAGAGTTGTGCCTTCTGCAGCCATGCCAGCAATTACTAAAGAAGCAGAAGCTCGTAAATCAGATGACATAACCTGAGCGCCCTTTAACTGAGGTACACCTTCACAGATTACAGTGTTACCCTTAATCTCAAGATGTGCACCCATACGAATAAGCTCAGCAATGTGCATGAATCTGTTTTCGAAAATTGTTTCAGTAACAGAACTTACACCGTCGGATAAAGCATTTAGCACTGTCATTTGTGCCTGCATATCTGTTGGGAAAGCTGGATGTGGAGCTGTTACAACATCAACAGGCTTAATCTGTCTGTTGCGCATATCAGCTGTGATGCTTGTACCGTCAACTGTAATGATTGCATTAGCTTGCCTTAATTTCTGTAATACAGACTCTAATGTTGAAGGTAGTGTATCTAAACAGGTTACGATACCGTGGGTTGCAATACCAGCAATTAGATAAGTACCAGCCTCGATACGATCAGCTACTACGCTATGGTCACAACCATGAAGTTTCTTAACCCCCTCGATTTCAATTCTTGAAGTGCCAGCACCTTTTACATTAGCACCCATCTTATTTAAGCAATTTGCAAGATCTACTACTTCAGGCTCTAACGCAGCATTCTCAATAATGGTTGTGCCTTCAGCTAAGGTAGCAGCCATCATCAGATTCTCAGTACCTGTTACAGATACTTTATCCATAATGATGTGACCGCCATGAAGACGCCCAGATCCAATAGCATTTGCTTTAATATAACCATCATCTAGCTTGATTTGTGCGCCCATTTCCATCAGACCTTTAATATGAAGATCTACTGGTCTTGCACCGATAGCGCAACCACCTGGAAGTGATACTTCTGCTGATCCAGCATATGCTACCAATGGGCCTAAAGCCATAATGGATGCACGCATTGTTTTGACTAACTCGTATGAAGCAATATGAGAGGTAATACCATTTTCAATTACAGCCTCACCTGTTTGTGAGTCATAGTGACATACTTTACCTAAGTCTTCTAGTAACTTAAAACTGGTCTTAACATCTGCAAGATCAGGAACATTCTTCAAACATACTTTTTCATCAGTTAAAATAGTACATAAAAGAATTGGTAGTGCAGCATTCTTTGCACCTGAGATCTTTACCTGACCATCTAAGGCTCTACCGCCTACGATCTTAAATTTTGCAGTCTTAAAACCTGTCACTTTCTCACCTTTATAATAGCTTTTACTAAGTGTATTATTTTACATTAAATTTAGTCTAGCATAAGCCGTTGTTACTATCTTTTTAGAGCAAACAGCCAATTTATTCTAATTTTGATATGGATCAAACGGAGCTTCCTGGTAAACGTAATAATTCAGCCAGTTACAAAACAGTAAACTTGAATGACTTCTCCATGTGCACAAAGGAGTCTTGGATGGATCATTATCTGGATAATAGTTTATCGGGATATTGGGATTTTTATTAGCCTCAATATCCCTTCTATATTCCTGATCTAAAGTATCTACATCATATTCAGGATGACCGGATACATAAACTTGCTTTCCATCAGCTGAAACACCTAAATAAAGGCCAACCTCATCTGAAGAAGCTAAAATTTCAATATCAGTCTTTTCTTTAATCACATCTAGCGGAAAATCACAATATCTGGAAATTGGAGCCTTAAAGGTGTCGTCAAAACCTCTGGTAATTGTATCTATCATAGGAGATAGCTCCATATCATAAACACCAGATAACTTATCCATCCTGAAAATAATATCGATGTTATAAAATACCTTTAAAGCAGCTGCTACGCCCCAACATGAAAATAAGGTAGATGTAACGTTTTTTGTACTCCACAAAAGGATCTTCTTTAAATTATCCCAATATCTTACATCTTTAAATTCAGTCTGATCTAAGGCTGCTCCAGTAACAATCATACCGTCAAATTTTTTATTTTTAATTTCCTCAAAATCTTTGTAGAAGTTATCCATATGTGATTGAGGTGTATTTTTTGATACATGATCATCCACTCTTAGCAAGGTGATGTTTACTTGTAATGGAGTGTTAGACAACTTTCTCATGTACTGGATTTCAGTATTAATCTTTTTAGGCATTAAATTTAAGAAAAGTACGTTCAAAGGGCGGATATCCTGATGAGTTGATCGCTCCTCAGTCATTACGAAAACTTGTTCTGAATTTAATACGGTTTTAGCAGGTAAATCATTAGGTATATTAATAGGCATAACTATCCTTCTATTAATGCAAACTCATCTCAAAGAAATACATCAAAACTAAAATTTATCTAACCTAATTATTTATTTTATAAGTAAAATTGCCAAAAAGAGACATATTATAGATGAGTATAAAATATAAGCTTTAATTTTAACACAAAAGCAAAATTAAGAAAAGGTAGAGTTGTCGTATTCGACGGATATGATGTGCCAAAAACGAAAAAACCCGAACAAATGTTCGGGCCTTCTATAAGGATTGGCGGAACGGACGGGGATCGAACCCGCGACCTCCTGCGTGACAGGCAGGCATTCTAACCAGCTGAACTACCGCTCCGCAAATTGATA
>JAAYPN010000053.1 GCA_012519775.1 Aeromonadales bacterium
AATCGTTGGTATCCGTCCAACAGAAAAGACTGTTGTAACTGGCGTTGAAATGTTCCGTAAGTTACTAGACGAAGGTCGTGCTGGTGATAACGTAGGTGTTCTACTACGTGGTACTAAGCGTGAAGACGTTGAGCGTGGTCAGGTTCTAGCAGCACCAGGCACAATCAATCCACACACCAAGTTCACAGGCCAGGTATACGTACTAGGCAAGGATGAAGGTGGTCGTCATACACCATTCTTCAAGGGCTACCGTCCACAGTTCTTCTTCCGTACAACTGATATTACCGGTACTATCGAGCTACAGGAAGGGGTAGAGATGGTAATGCCAGGTGATAACACTGATATGACAGTAACTCTAATCTACCCAGTAGCAATGGCAGAAGGCGAGCGCTTCGCAATTCGTGAAGGCGGCCGTACTGTAGGTGCTGGTGTTGTTGGTACTATCATTGAGTAATACCTAGCATTTAGCTAACGAAAAGCCAGGCTTATGCCTGGCTTTTTCACAACTTAACCTTTCTTCTTATTCATCAGCATATACTGCTTTGGTGTTACCTTGTACTTCTTGGTAAAGGCTCTGATAAAGTAGGATTCGTTGTTAAACCCTGTACTGCCACTTATCTCAAAGATCTTAAATTTTCCTTCACTCAATTGCTTAGCTGCAATTTCTAATCTGTAATCAATAAGATAAGCAATAAAGCTTTTTCCGGTTACTTTCTTAAATGTTTTCATAAAGTGACTTTTAGACACTTTAAGTTGTTTAGCTGTATTCTCGAGTGTAATTTTCTGTGAATACATTATCTGGATTTTATAGATTGCATCTTTAATAAAGCCAAATGATTTATCGGTGTTTGCAGTTTTGGTTTTAATATCTTTTGCATGGAGATTTATCAGGTGAATGATTTTATATAAATTCGAGATATAGATAAGTTCATTACTCTGATATCCGTCGTAGCGTATAGAGATAAGATCTTTAATAATAGGTGTTAGTTCGGCATTTAGTTTAGTAAATGGTTTCAAATGAATCGGGTATTCTTTTGAACCATTGTAAAAAGGCTCGATGTATTTTTGATAAAGCTTCTTGTTGGTGTTTGAATTGCAGATCTTGTTTGGAGCAAAGATAAGATTAAACAGGTCGCTTGAATTATTTTTGTTTCTTCTGATTCTATGAGGTGTCTGAGGAAGGACAAGAAAAATATCGCCTTTATTTGACACGTAAGAAATATTGTTAATGGTGAGATCTGTAGAACCCTCATTCTGATAGATGATTTCAATTTCATCGTGCCAGTGAAGAGGATAAGACTCGAAAAAGTCAGGCAGTTTAGTGTGATAAATAGTGTATGGAAGATCAACTGTACCGTGATTTATCGTCTCATGAAAATGGATTTTTGGCATTCATATTCTCAACTAATTGACTTAAGTTAATTATATCGTCTCAAATAATAACATAGTGTTATTTTTACTGCTATATAGTGTGATTTTATTGTGAAGATCGTTATTACAATAAACATATCAAGACAATTTTAAAAGGAATATATGATGAAGTGCGAAGGAATTAGTCACAAGTGTGGTTATACGGACTGCTATGAATTAAATGAGGATGAACTGGTCATCAATGTACATGCAAACAAGGAAGTGGATAACGTGGTTATCTACTATGAAGATCCTTATTTACATGGCTGTGCAGCTGGTTCTCCTTGGGCAGGTATTCCTGTAAATATGAAAATTAGTAAAGAATTAAAATACGAGAATATCTGGTCTATTACATTAAAACCTACATTTAAGCGAATTATGTATTACTTTGTGGTACATAGCGGCCAGGAGCAGATGAACCTATACGAAAATGGTCTATCTGACAGAAAGGATTATTACCCACATCTGTTTAAATACGGATGGATGAACAGTTCTGACATCTGTAAGGTACCTGAGTGGGCAAAAAGCACAATCTGGTATCAGATCTTTCCAGATCGTTTCTGTAAATCAGAGCACTCAAACGTAAAGGGGGCTTTAGATTGGGATGATACTAAGAGCCTTGATATACATTCAATTTATGGCGGAGATATCGAAGGTGCTTATACAAAGCTTGAGTACCTGGCAAATCTTGGTATTACAGGTGTGTATTTCAATCCTATATTTGAAGCAACAACAAATCACAAATATAACACTACCGATTACTACAAGATTGATCCTGATTTTGGTGATGATGAGATCCTGCAAAGGTTTATCACAAAAGCTCATAAGCTAGGTATAAAGGTAATGTTTGATGCTGTATTTAATCATTCTGGCAGAAAATTTTTTGCCTGGCAGGATGTTTTAAAGAATGGTAAAGACTCAAAATATTTTGACTGGTTCTTTATAAATGATGCAACAAAATTAGATCTGAAGAAGAGCACAAAGGATGGCAGATATTATACCTTTGCTTTCGTTGATGAAATGCCAAAGCTAGATACCAACAATACTGAGGTTATTAAGTATTTCTGTGATGTAACTGAAAACTGGTTATCAAGATGGGATATTGATGGTATTAGATTTGATGTGGGAAATGAGATCTCTCATAACTTCATCAAGATCCTGCGTCGTCATCTTAAGAATATTAAGCCTGATCTGTTCTTATTAGGTGAAATCTGGATGGATTCTTCCACGTACCTTCAGGGGGATGAGTATGACTCTGTTATGAATTATCCGTTTTTACAGGGGGTAGGTAATTTCTTCTTAAACGATGAGACTAATGCTCAGGACTTTAAGTACATGATTAACTACTGCTACTCAATTTATAAGAGACAGGTAAACAAGGTTATCTTTAATCTGCTTGACAGCCATGATATAGACAGACTGATAACCCGCTCCAAGAGCTATGACAAGTTTATTCAGCAGCTTGCGGTTTTATTTACAATGCCTGGTAGCCCATGCATTTATTACGGTACTGAGATTGCACTTGAAGGTGCTAATGATCCATACAACAGAATGCCAATGCCATGGGAAAGAATAAACGGTCAAAAAGAGCAAGAAACAATGGAGCTTGTAAAAGCACTTATCTCCTTACGAAAGAACAATCCTTCATTACTTGGGGATAACATTATCTGGAATCAGACACAAGGAAGAGTGGTTTCCTACACAAGAAACGGTGATGGTGACAAACCTATGGTTACAATCATTATCAATGCAGGAAATGAAGATCACAATGTAGCAGAAGATGGCAGTGAATGTCTGTTCAGTTACAAGTGTGATAACTCAAATTTACACTCAGGCGGTGTGATTGTCTTAAAGAAATAAACAACAAGTCAATGTCTTTTGCTGTAGCCAAAACAGGCTACAGCCTTTTTCCTACCTTAAAAACTATTTAAAAAATAAGCAATTAACATAAATTGTTAAGTAATTTACTCAAATTTAACAATTGCGCATTATTTCTTTAACAGAGCATTTGTATCTTTAAAGCGTTGATAGAAACGGAGATACAAAAATGAAATTCAATAAGTCTTTAATGTCAGTAATTTGCGGTTGTGCAATTGGTTTATCTTCAGCAGCTAACGCAGGTTCAGTTATTACCGATGGTTCTACTTCTATGGAAAAGGTTATGGGTATCCTAATCGAATCCTTTGAAGGTAACGGTATTGATGTAACCTATAACCCAACAGGTTCAGGTTCTGGCATTAGCGCAGTTCAGGCAGGTCGTGCTGATATCGGTTTATCATCACGTGCTTTAAAGGATCAGGAAAAGCAGACTTTAGTTGGAACTGATATTGCATACGATGGTATCGTTCTAGTAGTAAACAAGGCTAATCCACTATCTGACATCACTTCAGAGCAAGTAAAGGATCTTTACACTGGTAAGATTCAGAACTGGAAGGAAGTTGGCGGTGCAGATGCTCCTGTAGTTCTAATCGGTCGTGAAGCAGGTTCTGGCACCCGTGACGGTTTTGAGTCAGTAACCGGTACTAAGGATGCTTGCAAGTATCGTCAGGAATTAACATCAACTGGAGATGTTATTACAACAGTAAGCCAGAATGCTAACGCTTTAGGTTATGCATCTTTATCAGCTGTAAATGATTCAATCAAGGTTTTATCTTTCAACGGTGTTGTTGCATCTGAAGAATCTGTTCTTGATAAGTCATACAAGTTACAGCGTCCATTCGTATTCGTAACTCCAAAGGACAAGGCATTATCACAAGATGCTCAGACTTTCGTAGATTACGCTTTATCAGCAGAAGCTAAGCCTCTAATCGTTAAGGCTGGCGTTGTTCCTGCTGCTAAATAATTAAATCAGATTAGGAAAGCAGGGGGTACCCTGCTTCTTTTTAATATGAAATTAAAAAAACATCAAGAATGTACAGATAAGATAGCAACAGTAGTATTTACTTCTTTAGGTTATCTTAATATTGTATTCGTTGCGGTTATCTGTTTATACCTTGTGGTATCAGGTATTCCTGCAATCGGAAAGATCGGTTTTGTAGACTTTATCTTTGGAACAAAGTGGGCGTCAACTTCAACAGTTCCTAGCTTTGGTATCCTTCCATTTATCCTAACATCCATTTACGGTACTTTAGGTGCTATTTTAATCGGCTTGCCACTGGGCTTTTTCTGCTCTGTATATCTGGCAAAATTCGCACCTTTAAAAATAAAACAATTCGTCGAATCTACAGTAGATCTGTTAGCCGGTATTCCATCTGTAGTTTTTGGTTTTATTGGTATGCTGGTACTTGTTCCCGGCATTCAAAGCATTTTTGATGTACCTGATGGCTCATCATTACTTGCAGCTATCCTGGTTTTATCCATCATGATTTTACCTTCCATCATCAAGGTATCCATAGGTTCTATTGAAGCTGTTCCAAATGAGTATGAGCTTGGCTCTTTAGCATTAGGAGCTAACAAGGTTGAGACTGTATACAAGGTTGTAGTCCCTGCAGCACGTCGAGGTATTGGTGTTGCTGTAGTTTTAGGTGTTGGACGTGCAATTGGTGAGGCAATGGCTGTAATGATGGTTGCAGGTAACGTAGCTAATATGCCAGGTTTATTCGAATCAGTTCGCTTCTTAACTACTGCTGTGGCATCAGAGATGTCATATTCAGCAGGTCTTCAGAGACAGGCTCTATTCTCGATTGCGCTGGTTTTATTTGTCTTCATCATGGTAATCAATGCGCTATTAAATCTTGTGCTAAAAGAAAGAGGCAAAAAGAAGTAAATGAACAATGAATTGAAAAGAACAATATATAAAAATGTGATGCTGTTTTTTGCCTATGCAGCGACACTTGCAACCGTTCTTGTTGTAGGTTTTATTATTGCTTATGTATTTATCAGGGCAATTCCTCATTTCTCATGGCAGTTATTAAGTACAAAGCCAAGCTACATCAATGAAACCATTGGCGTGTTACCTGATATTTTAAATACAATTTATATTGTGATTGCAACTTTAGTATTTGTGTTACCACTAGGTGTTGGAGCTGCTGTTTACCTGTCAGAGTATGCAAAGAATATTAAGATTAAAAAAGTTATTGAGTACGCTATTGAATCTTTAGCAGGCATTCCTTCAATTATTTATGGTTTGGTAGGTATGCTGGTTTTCTGTCAGTACTTTGGTTTAAAAACCTCACTGCTAGCTGGTGCACTTACCTTAACCATCATGAATCTTCCAACTATTATCAGAACTACTCAGGAGAGTCTGGATTCTGTTCCTGCATCTTATCGTGAAGGTTCCTTTGGTTTAGGTGCCAATAAGTGGTATGCAATTCGAACTGTAGTTCTTCCATGCTGTATCGACGGCATTGTAACAGGCTGTATTTTAGCTGTAGGTCGTATGTTAGGTGAGTCTGCAGCTCTTCTATTTACTGCAGGTTTTGCACATAAGGTAAATGGCTTTATCGATGCATTATCCTCATCAGGCTCAACCCTTACTGTTGCTCTCTATGTTTATGCAAAAGAGCAGGGCAGATTTGATGTTGCCTTCGTGATTGCAGCCATCATGTTATTCATGAGTTTGCTAATCAACTTTACCGCAAGCAAATTGTCAAAAAAGATTCAAAATAAAAGGTACTAATAAATGAACAATACTTTAATTGATGTAAAAAATTTCAATCTTTACTACGGCAGTAATCACGCTCTGCACAATATCAATATGCAGATTGCAGAGCATGAAATTACCGCTTTAATCGGCCCTTCAGGTTGCGGTAAATCCACTTTTTTACGCTGCTTAAATCGAATGAACGATCTGATTGAAGGTGTAAGACTAGACGGGTCAATCCTATACAAGGGAAATGAGCTTGTGAATTCAAAGATCAATGTAAGCTCTTTACGTAAGGATGTTGGCATGGTTTTCCAGAAGCCAAATCCATTTGCCATGTCAATTTATGACAACATTGCCTATGGTCCTAGAATTCATGGTATTAAGAATCACTCAATGCTAGATGAGATTGTTGAGAAGTCCTTGAAAAAGGCCGCTATATTTGATGAGGTTAAGGATAGATTAAAGTCTTCAGCATTAGGCTTATCCGGAGGTCAGCAGCAAAGATTATGTATTGCAAGAGCATTAGCTGTAGAGCCAGAGGTTCTGTTGATGGATGAGCCTACATCAGCTCTTGATCCAATCTCAACTGGAAAGATTGAGGAATTAACCTGCGAGCTTAAAAAGAAATACACCATTGTAATTGTTACTCATAACATGCAGCAGGCATTACGTATTTCAGATAAGACTGCTTTCTTCTTATTAGGCGATTTAGTTGAAATGGATACTACAGATAATATTTTTACAAAGCCTAAAGATAAGCGTTGTGAAGATTATGTAACAGGTCGTTTCGGTTAATAAGGAGAGTAAAAATGCGAAATCAATTAGATGAACTGTTAAACCAGATTTCAAATGCACTGATTATTATGGCTTCATCCTGTGAGGAGAGTCTGACTAATGCTTTTGAAGCTTTTAAAGCCCACGACAAAGAAAAGGCGCTAACAATCTACAATAAAGATTATGATTTGCATTCAAAGGCACGTGATCTTGAGCTTTTATGTGTAAAAGCAATGATGCGCCAGCAGCCGGTAGCACATGATATGTTAATGATTTCTGCTACAGCAAAGCTTGTAGCTGACGTGGAGAGAATCGGAACTCAGGCCATAGCAATTGCTGAAATTATTACAAATTTTGATTTTAGCCATAAAGGCGATGATATTTTGCTTGTTGAAAAGATGAGTAATGAAGCTATTATTATGGTTAAACAGTGTATTGACTCTTTTGTAAATAAAAACCAGGATCTGGCAAAAGCAGTGATTAAACATGATGTCATTGTAGATAAGTATTTCTTTATGATTAAGAATGAGCTGATTGCTCAGATTAAGAAGTCAGAAAATGACGCAAGTTTTTCTTTAGATTTACTTATAATCGCAAAATATCTAGAGCGCATTGGTGATCATGCCTGCAATGTGGCAGAATGCACATTATACATGTTAACAGGTAAAGTGAAGAATCAGGAGTAAGGGCATGATTTATTGTCTAGAAGACGATGCCGATATTAGAGAGTTAGAACTGTATACCTTAAGCTCAATAGGCTTTGAAGCAAAAGGTTTTGCTGACGGAAAGAGCTTTTTTGAAAGCGTAAATAAAGATCTTCCTGAACTCGTTGTTCTTGATGTGATGTTACCTGATGTAAGTGGAGTAGACGTTTTAAAACGACTCAAATCAAATCCAAAGACAGCTGCTTTGCCTGTGATTATGGCAACAGCAAGAGGTGCTGAATTTGAGAAAATCAAAGCTTTGGATTTAGGTGCTGACGACTATTTAACCAAACCGTTTTCCATGATGGAAATGGTGGCAAGAATTAAAGCAATTCTTCGCAGATCAAAAGTTGCTGAGGACAAGGGTGAGGTTAAGTTTGGTCCTATTGTTATCAATGAGGAAAGACATAGTGTAACTTTAAACGGGGACAAACTTGAGTTGTCTCTAAAAGAGTTCGAGCTGTTGCTTTTACTTGTTAAACATCCAGGCCGTGTTTACAGCCGTGATGAGCTATTAAACATTATCTGGGGTATTGATTATGACGGCGAAAATCGTACCGTTGACGTTCATATTAGAGCTTTACGTTCTAAGTTAGAACCTGAAGACGGCATCATTCAGACTGTACGAGGAATTGGATATAAGGCAGATTCATGATCACCAAAATCTTTAAATCTGTATTCTTTACCACTATTTTAGTATTAATTCTGGGCTTAGGAGCATCTTTGGTTATTTCTTCCTATCTTGATCTTGAATCTGATAGTAATGAATTAACCCAGTACTCTAACAGCCTTGCCAAAGCACTTAATCAGAATAAGAATACAGATTTATCCTTATTAGGGCTTGAATCATTTCGTGTAAATCTGATTCATCCAAATGGCTCTGTGTATTTTGATTCAAAAGTTCATAACAAAATATTAGAGAATCACTCTAACCGTGAAGAATTTGAACAGGCTGTAAAGTTTGGTCATAGTCAGGTATACAGATATTCAAGCACCTTAGATAAAAGAACTGTTTATTACGCCATTAAGCTTGATAACGGCGATGTGTTACGTTGTTCTTATACAACTGACAATGTGTTTTCCCAGACTATATCTTTAGCCTTCCATCTTCTGGTAATTGTTGTTCTTGCAATTTTTTTCTCCATGTATCTTGCAAAGAGATTATCTTTAAAAATTGTTGAACCATTAAACCAGATCGATTTGTCAAAGCCTGAAGATTCATATATCTATCCAGAAATAATACCTTTTATTAAAAAGATTGAATCTCATCAGCACCGTATTAAAAAATTATTAAGAAAGGTAACTGCAGCGCATTTACAGTTAAATGTCATGACCTCAAATATGTCAGAGGGCATTATCTTTTTGAATAAGAAAGGTGAAATCATTACATTAAATCACGGTGCGCTGATGATTTTTAATATTGATGATGAGAACAGATTTATTGGCAAACCTATCTTTCAGCTCGATCGTTCATCTCTCTTATGTAAGATTTATGAAGAGCGCGAGAGTACTCCTAGCTTTTCAAGGGAAGTTGAAATCAATAATAAAGTATATAACCTTATTTATAACCGCATTATCAATAACAACAGGTTATTTGGTTATGTGCTGCTGTTTATCGACATCACCAAAGAAAAGCAGCTGCAGCTGCAACGTCAGGAATTTGCCTCAAACGTTTCCCATGAGTTGAAGACTCCATTGCAGTCAATTATCGGGCGTGCGGAGCTTATTGAAAACGGAATTGTAAGACCTAATGATCTTCAGGATTTTGGTTTAAAGATAAGAACTGAAGGTCAAGCTCTTCTGAACATGATAAATGACATTATGTTTTTATCAAAAGTTGAATCAGGAGTTAAGGCAAAGACTGAGAGCTTTAACATTAAAAGTCTTGCCCAAAGCGTGGTAGACAACTTAAAAGAGAAAGCCTCTAAAAGGCTGGTATCAGTCATTCTTGAGAGTGTTGAACTTGAGATTAACTTTGTAAGTCGTTACATGATGGAGATCTTAAACAACCTTATCGATAATGCAATCAAATACAATAAGGATAGCGGTAGTGTAAAATGCGTGATTTCAAATAATCAGGAAAACTTATACATTAGCGTTTCTGATAACGGTATAGGAATCCCTGCTGAAGACGTGGGCAGAATCTTTGAAAGATTCTTCTGTGTAGATAGAAGTCATTCAAACAAGGATAGTACAGGACTTGGTCTGACTATCGTAAAACACATTGTTGAAGAGTGTAAAGGACATATCAGCGTCGAATCGAAACTAAATGAAGGCACTACTTTCTCGGTAAGCCTACCTTTACACAATTAAATGCCTTATTTAAGCCACTTTCAGAATTCTGTCAGTGGCTTTTTCATATAAAGAATTTTCTAAATTTTATCGTTCTTATGCTTTTTCGGTGTATTATACGCACATAAAAAATTCGCAACTTAAGTGCACACTTTGAGCGCTTAATTCCCACAATTTTTCGAGGTCGCAATGCAACAACATTTAGCTGATAAAAATATCGCTCTAGATTTAGTACGTGTAACTGAAGCTGCCGCTTTAGCTTCAGCTCGTTTTACCGGTCTTGGTGACAAGGAACTAGTAGATAGAGCTGCAGTAGATGCTATGCGTATTGCTTTCCAGAGTATTCACATCAAAGGCACTATCATTATTGGAGAAGGTGAAAAAGACGAGGCTCCAATGCTATACACAGGTGAAAAGGTCGGCTTTGGTGACGGTTTGGAGTTTGATATTGCTGTTGATCCAATCGATGGTACAAGTTGTGTTGCAGGCGGCAGACCAAATGGTATTGCTGCAGTTGGTATCGCTCTTGGCGGCTCAATGTTTAATCCTGGCCACAGCTACTACTGTGAGAAGATGGCTGTAGGTCCTGATGCTGCAGGAGTAATTGATTTAGACGCTCCTATCAAAGACAACCTAGAAAAAGTTGCAAAGGCATTAGGTAAAGAAGTTGGCGAGCTTAAGGTATTCGTATTAGATAAGCCAAGACACTCACAGCTTATTACTGATATCCACAAGGCTGGTGCACGCGTAATGGTACACTCAGATGGTGATATCGCAGGTGCTCTAATGGCCGTTGACCCAATTGCTGATATCGACATGTTAGTTGGTATTGGAGGTACTCCTGAGGCAGTAGTAACAGCTTGTGCAATCAAGGGTACAGGCGGTCAGATGTTAACAAGATTAGCTCCAAAGACTGAGCAGGAGCGCGAGGCTATCATAAAAGATGGCGTTGATTTAAAGGCAATCAGAACTGTTGATGATTTAATTACATCTGATCAGTGCTTCTTTGCTTCAACAGGTGTTACTCCTGGTGATTTACTTGAGGGCGTAAGATATAAGGGTGAATATGCTATTACATCTTCAATTACATCACGTGGCAGAACCGGTACCCGTCGTTACATTCATGCATGGCACGACAGAAAGAAGCTTTCACAAATGAGCTCTATTGAGTACTAATAAGACTGGCTTTAAAAAGAAAAAAAATGGCACATGGAGGTGCCATTTTTTTGGAGTTTAATTGAGTTTAAGCTGCAGCGTTTGAATTATCGGTCTTAGCATTTGAACCAGTTGCCATGTCATCTGCTGCAGGTGATTTGAATAGTGAGTTTACTGCACGAGAGCCGATGAATACGCGGTTGTTGTTTACATATTTCTCTTTAGCGTACTCAGGGCGAGCGTTCATGATTGCGCTGATTTGCTCTTCACTCATCTTACCTAAGGTTAGGCCGATTGACTTGTAGGTGATATGGGGTCTTGCTTCTTTAGAGATGATAACCTGAGCAATACGGTTAGCCTCATCAACTATGCTAACAATCTTTAATACACCGCCATCAATAAGGTTTCTTACTGTAGGCTCTGTTACAGGTAGCGCAAGTACAGATTTTCTCTGAAGAACATATTCACGCAATAGGGCTTTCTCTGCAAAATCAAGTTGAGCAACGGTCTTTTCTACTAAAGCTTGTAGTCTCTTTGTCTGATTCTTATAGTTGTAAGAATTAAAGAAAGTAAGAACAACCTGAGAAATTAAATTTGATAACTCAATGATTAGTGCAAAGTAAATGAAAATCTTGTTGTTATGGATCTGAGTTGCAAAGTCCTGAGATACATATTCCCAAGGCATAACTAACATTAGCACTGTTAAACAGAATAACCACATCATTAAGGTGTTTACGGTACGAACGATTGAAGATGATTCAGATTTCATATTAGACTCCATAAATTTTGACATAAACTCAATATGATTATTTAGTTGCAATTGGTATGCCAAAATTCTTCAACACCGATGTATCAAGGCTTTAGAGTTGGTGTCATATTAATTTGCAGTTAATCAACGTCAGATTCGTCATTTTTTTGAACGCTTTTTTTTGAATTGATTTATTAATCTTTTTTA
Organism: Aeromonadales bacterium; assembly: GCA_012519775.1. Taxonomy (GTDB): domain Bacteria; phylum Pseudomonadota; class Gammaproteobacteria; order Enterobacterales; family Succinivibrionaceae; genus Succinivibrio. Next base: position 11,876 of record JAAYPN010000053.1, read on the forward strand.
GACGGTCAAAATTTTGAATTAATGGCGAGAATTAATATATGAGAGGAAAAGACTGTCGGTCAAAGTCAGATAATTAATGCATTAATGTACATTTCTTATCTTTACATTGATGACCTATAATTAATGAACCTAGTAAATTTGATTTTAACGATAATTTATATTAATGAAGTTTACTAAATGTGCTCACAAAAATGGCATTTTTCTAAGAATTAAGAAAAACCGCTAACTAGGCTACATTAAAAATTGCGTATAGTGGTATCATAGCAGCGATAATTTTACATGTAATAAGTACAATGGATCTTAAAGGTAACAGTATGAAAAAAATTTCTGCAATTATCAAACCATTCAAATTAGATGATGTACGTGAAGCTCTAAGTTCAAAGGGCATCTCTGGTATGACCGTATCAGAGGTAAAAGGTTTTGGTAGACAAAAAGGCCACACCGAGTTATATCGTGGCGCAGAATATGTAGTAGATTTTTTACCAAAGGCTAAGATTGAGCTTGTAGTAAAAGATGAAGATGTAGATTTATGCATCGAGGCTATTACTGAAGGTGCTCATACAGGCAAGATCGGCGATGGTAAGATCTTCGTTTCTGATGTTGAGCGCGTTATCAGAATTCGTACTGGCGAAGAAGGCGACGACGCTATTTAATTTATACATGAATAAAAGACTACTTTCTTTCAAAAATACTCTAGGTGTACTTTTTCTATCAGCGATGTTGGCAGGTTGTTCTACAACCCCACCATCAAATACAGAAAATCTCTGTTCTATTTTTCAGGAAAAAGACAGTTGGTACGTAGCCGCACATAAAGTCCATAAAAAGTATGGTGTACCAATTAACGTTGCCATGTCTATCATGGCTCAGGAATCAGCATTTAGAGAAGATGCTCAACCTCCAATGCGATGGTTTTTATTTGTACCTTATGGCAGAGGAAGTTCTGCTTATGGTTACGCCCAGGCTCAGGATCCTGTATGGAATGATTACAAAAAAGATGCAGGCTCAATGTTTTCTTTAAGATCAAACTTTTCAGATTCTTTAGATTTTATTGCCTGGTACATGACAAAAACCAAACGCACAAATGGAGTCGCTCTGTCAGATGCCTACAACCAGTATCTGAATTATCATGAAGGCTGGGGTGGCTACAGACAGGGGACCTACTATAAAAAAGATTGGCTTGTGAATGTTGCCAGAAAGGTTCAACAGCGTTCGCAGAATTACAAATATCAGTTACAGCGTTGTAACTTGTACTAAATAAGGAATAGAAAATGCCTTTAGTTGATAGTTTTTTAGTTGACCATACCATTATGCCTGCTCCTTCAGTTCGTCTTGCAAAAGTAATGGCAACTCCAAAGGGTGATGAAATTCAGGTATGGGATCTTCGTTTTAAGAAGCCAAATGTTGCAACAATGCCAGAGAAGGGAATTCACACCTTTGAGCATTTCTTTGCAGGTTTTATGCGTGAGCATTTAAACGAGAAAGGTGTAGTTGAAGTAATTGATATTTCTCCTATGGGCTGTAAGACTGGATTTTACATGAGTTTAATTGGTGTAGCACAGCCTGAGCGCGTTGCAACAGCATTTAAGGCTGCACTTGAAGATATTGCTGCACTTCCTGCTGATACAGTTGTTCCTGCATCAAATCCATATCAGTGCGGTTCATGCCACTTACATTCTTTAAAAGAAGCTCAGGACATTGCAAATGATGTGCTAATACAAGGCATCAGCATTGTAAATTCTAAGGATATCGCTTTAGATCCAGAAAAAAATAAGGATCTAGCATAGTGAGAAAGGCTGCTTTTTTTGATAGAGATGGTGTAATTAATATTGATTACGGTTTTGTAGGAAAAATAGAAAATTATGATCTCGTAGCTGGCGTAGCCAATGCTATGTCAAAGCTGAAAAAACAAGGCTACCTTTTAGTTCTTATTACCAATCAGTCGGGTATCGCCAGAGGCAAGTACACAGAAGCTGACTTTGCAAGAGTCAGCTCTTTTATGCAGGCAAATCTTGCTTTGCATGATGCCTGTTTTGACGGTATCTATTTTTGCCCTCACCATCCACAGGCTCCTTTAGAGCAGTATCGCTGTGAGTGTTCATGCAGAAAGCCAAAAAGCGGAATGTTTCTAAAAGCTGCTGAGGATTTAAATATTTCTTTGGTAGACTCAATAATGATAGGTGATCATGCTACAGACCTGATTGCTGCAAAAGGAGCAGGAATTAGAGATTTATACCTTGTTGGTGAGCATATCGAGACCGAAAAAGAACTAATTAAGGAAGCTAGGTGCTTTAAAAACCTCGACCAGATGGTTATTTTTTATCAAAATGAAAAAAAGTAACGATATTTATTTTATTGATAAAGTATAAGCTATTTCTATAAAAGACTTTAATTATCGATATGATAATTACATGCCACTACATAAGTTTGTTGATCTGCTTTTGCAATTTAAAAAAAATTTACAAAATTTTTGAAAAAAATGTACCATAAGTAAAATTTGATACTATAATTACAAGTGTTCGAAGGAATGGGATACACCATTTCTAAATATCTGTTTATACAGTTTTGGAGATTAAAATGAATAAGTTCCAGGCTACTTTAGCTGTTGTTGCTTTAGGTTCATCAGTATTAGTTGGTTGTGCAAACAACTCAGCTTTAGAGGCAAAGATCGACGCAATCGCTGCAGACGTTGACGCATTAAAGGCTCAGCAGTCAAAGCTAGCTAACGATGTTGCTTTCGTTAAGTCAGACGCTGCACGTGCAAACGAGCGTTTAGACAACCTAGCTCGTCGTTACAAGAAATAATTTCTTGTTATAGCTAAGAAAAGGCCCACTTATAGTATGGCCCCAGAAATTGATCACTTAAGTTTCTAGGTCATACTAACAGAATTTAAGGCTTGTTTCCTAAAATTAATTGGAGACAGGCCTTTTAACCTTTTACATACTCTGTGAGAGTTATACCA
>JAAYPN010000054.1 GCA_012519775.1 Aeromonadales bacterium
AATCGTTGGTATCCGTCCAACAGAAAAGACTGTTGTAACTGGCGTTGAAATGTTCCGTAAGTTACTAGACGAAGGTCGTGCTGGTGATAACGTAGGTGTTCTACTACGTGGTACTAAGCGTGAAGACATTGAGCGTGGTCAGGTTCTAGCAGCTCCAGGCACAATCACTCCACACACCAAGTTCACAGGTCAGGTATACGTACTAGGCAAGGATGAAGGTGGTCGTCATACACCATTCTTCAAGGGCTACCGTCCACAGTTCTTCTTCCGTACAACTGATATTACCGGTACTATCGAGCTACAGGAAGGAGTAGAGATGGTAATGCCAGGTGATAACACTGATATGACAGTAACTCTAATTTACCCAGTAGCAATGGCAGAAGGCGAGCGCTTCGCAATTCGTGAAGGCGGCCGTACTGTAGGTGCTGGTGTTGTTGGTACTATCATTGAGTAATTTTTAACAACTGATTGTTAAAAATAACGTCCGCAACAGCTAGATATAGTTGTTGCGGATTAATTGATCTTAAAGCGGTTAGTCCGCTTAATGTATAAATAGGTTTTTTTATGTCAGAAACTACAAGCAACAAGGTGCCTGCTAAAAAGGCAAATGCAAAGAAAGTTGCAACTGCTGCTGATGGCTCACAGTTATTCATCTCAAAGGGTCTAAGTGCTGTTTTCTGGACTGTATCATTCGTAATTGTTTGTGCCGTTATTTTTGGTAACTACTATTACACCAATTTTGTTATGATAGATGAGACAAGTTTATCTCGTCTAACAAGAGTTCTTTTAGTTATCATTGGTTTAATTGCTGCTTTAGCAACTGCATTATTAACTAATAAGGGCCGTTCTTTATTACAATTTGCTCGTCAGTCTTACACTGAACTTAAGAAAGTTGTATGGCCAACAAGACAGGAAGCAGTTCAAACAACATTCATTGTTTTCGTAGCTGTGTTTATTGTTAGCTTGTTCCTATACCTTTGTGATATAGTTTTCTTAGAGATTGTTCGCTTATTCACCCTATAATTTACTTCAAAAGGACTATATAAATGGCTGATTTTGAAAAAGTAGAGGCTCCAGTGGCTCCATCAAATACAGACGCTCCAATCGCTGATGATGCAGCTGCTCTAGATGCTGGTGGTGAAGTTAAAGCTGCTCCTAAGAAAGATTACTTAGGCGGTGATAAGTTCCGTTGGTACGTTATTCAGGCTTTCTCTGGTTTTGAGCAGCGAGTTGCTTTAACTTTAGCTGAGCGTGTTAAGATCCACCACATGGAAGATTACTTTGGTGAGATTTTAGTTCCAAAAGAGAAAGTTAAAGAAATCAAAGATGGTAAGAAGCGCGAGAGCGAGAGAAAATTCTTCCCTGGTTATGTTTTAGTTAACATGCGTATGACCTCTGAGTCTTGGCAGTTAGTAAAGCACACAGACCGTGTTTTAGGTTTTATCGGCGGTACTCCTGAGAAACCATTACCTATTACTGAAGCTGAAGCAAATAAGATCTTAAACAGACTTAAAGAGACAGAAGATGCCCCACGTCCTAAGACAATGTTCGAGGTTGGTGAGCAGGTTCGTGCAGTCGACGGTGCGTTCAAAGACTTCGTTGGTACTGTTGAAAAGGTTGATTACGAGAAGAATCGTCTTACAGTTTCAATTGCTATCTTTGGTAGAGCAACCCCAGTTGAGCTTGACTTTACTCAGGTAGAAAAAGATATCTAATCTTTAAAAAAATTAAGGAGCAAATGCTCCTTAATTTATTTTCCTCTCAAAATAATTCATTATTTTCCTAATAGCAACAAAATCATTCGGCTCAATTAATTATTTCGGGGTGATCTAAATTAGATCACAAACAAAAAGGGCGTTAATCTTTAAAATTGTAAAAAAAAAATACAAACACAATTTTGAGAGTAACGCCCAATGCTTAGTATACA
>JAAYPN010000055.1 GCA_012519775.1 Aeromonadales bacterium
ATGCAGCTAAGTAGAAAAAAATTACACGAATCTGTGGCTATATCACGATTTTAAAACTCAATGAAAATCTGTCAAACTTAATCTTTTTTGACTCAAAATAGTTAAAAAAGTCGTTTAAAACTAATTATTGTGAAGGTCTGTATAAATAGATCAAAGGTAAAGATAAGATACTATGGTATAGTATTGCAAACTTTTTATAAAAGGGCATGATTTTGGATAAGCATGACAGACAGTATTTAAACAGAGTTTCTTTAAAAAATCCCTGGCACTTTTTAGCATTAGGTTTTGGCTCGGGTTTACTTCCAAAGGCTCCAGGAACTTATGGATCACTTGCAGCATTGCCTATCTGCATGATTCTGGTTTATCTTCCATGGTATGTGACTATGGCAGTTATTTTAGTTACCTTCTTTGTAGGGTGGTATGCAAGCAGTGTAACTGAAAAAGCTATGGGAATGCATGATAACAGCGCTATTGTTGTTGATGAATTTGTAGGAATGTTTATCAGTGTACTTTTCTATCCAAGTGTCTATTACTACACCATTCTTGCATTTATTCTCTTTAGATTCTTTGATGTGTTAAAGCCATTTCCTATTAGCTATGCTGATAAGAAAGTAAGTGGCGGACTTGGCGTGATGCTTGATGATGTTTTAGCAGGTATTGCAGCATTAGCAACGGCACATGCTATTTTTTACTTCATCTAGATAAATGGCGCCATTGGCGCCATATCTTATTAGAATAATTGTTCACAGTTTTTTATAAAACTGAAGAAATTCAAATCGTCTAATTTTCCGTTTCTGAAAAAGAAATCCTCAAGTTTATCAGCAAATTCATCGTTTATCTTGTCTTCAACTGCATCTACAGTGAATTTATCAAGAATTACAGGTTCTTTAAAACTGTCTTTTAATGCATTAAAGGTATCTGACATATAACCTCTTATTTTTCTGTTTATCGCATTTATAAGGTAACAAGAGAATGTAAAGGCAATATAAGATAAGAGTTAATTTTTGGGATTTAGGATTTTAAAGGCTACATAAGGACTAACTTTTGGCGATAGGAAATTACATATATAGCAGAGCACTTTACGAAGCTCTTGGGTGTTGTATAAGATCTCAAGCTCGTCTTCGTCATTTATAGTTGAGCTTAAGTTCTCAGAAAGAGCAGAGAATTCCTGATGATCGTCATCAAATATGTCGTTACTGTTATTCATAATGATCTCCGATTTGGCAGTTTAAGTATTTCTATACTTTAAAGATACACAATGGAGATTAAGAGTGAATTAAGTGATTGTTAAAATAAAGAAAGGTCGCACCAGGCGACCTTTCAAAAACCAACTTAGTTAATGATTATTTTAAATCACAAGCTAAATCATAAGTGGTTTGCATGAACTGATGTTTCATGTTGTTGATGCACTCGATGATGTCGTAGTGAACTAACTCACCGCGCTTTACACCGATACAACGTGCAGACTGGCCGTCCTTTAGAAGCTGACATGCATAAGCACCCATACGAGATGCTAATACTCTGTCAGAAGCTGATGGTGAACCACCACGCTGGATGTGACCTAGAACAGTAGCACGAGTCTCAAGACCTGTTAACTCTTCTAACTCTTTAGCCAACTGGTGAACATCAGTCTGGTTCTCACAAACAACTAAAATAGCATGGCGCTTTCCAGCATCGATGCCTTTCTTGATGTCAGCGTAAACAACTTCTTTATCCCACTTAACTTCTGGAACAAGAACTGCCTCAACACCGCAAGATACAGCAGCACATACTGCTAAATCACCGCAGTGGCGACCCATAACTTCAACAACGCTGATACGCTTGTGTGAAGAGCATGTGTCACGTAACTTATCGATTGCGCTAACTACTGTGTTTAATGCAGTGTCAAAACCGATAGCAGCATCAGTACCAGCGATATCGTTATCGATAGTGCCTGGTAAACCAATGCAAGGGAAACCTAACTCAGAGATTAGCTTTGCGCCCATGTATGAACCGTCGCCACCGATAACTACTAAAGCATCGATGCCGTTCTTCTTCATAACCTCAACGCATTCCTTACGTGTCTGTTCCTGCTTGAACTGAGGGAAGCGTGCTGTACCTAGGAAGGTACCGCCACGGTTTAATAAATCAGAAACTGAATGGCTGTTTAATTCAATGAAGTTACCAGCATGTAGGCCAGAATAACCATCTAGAACACCTAGAACTTCCCAACCATATGATAATGCAGTACGAACTACAGCACGGATTGCTGCGTTCATGCCAGGAGCATCACCACCTGAGGTTAATACACCAATTTTCTTAATTGCCATGTTATTTGTGTCCGTTAATTAAGCGTTAGCAACAGCAGCTTCGATGATTGCAGTAAAGTCAGCAACCTTTAATGAAGCACCACCGATTAGACCTCCATCAATATCTGGCTGTGAGAATAACTCTGGAGCTGTCTTAGCGTTGCATGAACCACCGTATAGGATACGTACGCCGTCAGCAACTTCTGCTGAGAAGGTCTTTAAGAACTCACGGATGCCCTTGTGAACGTTCTGAGCGATCTCTGGAGTTGCAGTCTTACCAGTACCGATAGCCCAGATTGGCTCGTAAGCGATGATTGCGTTGTTGAATGCTTCAATACCGCATAGGTCGATAACAGCCTTGATTTCTGCCTTGCATACGTCAAGAGTCTTACCAGCATCGTACTCAGCCTCTGACTCACCGATGCATAGAACTGGAGTTAGACCGTTGTCTAAAGCTGCTTTGAACTTAGCTGCTACAACTTCGTTTGACTCAGCATGGTAACCACGACGCTCTGAGTGACCAACGATAGCGTAGGTACAACCAAATTCCTTTAACATAACAGGTGAATTTTCACCAGTGAAAGCGCCTGAAGTGTGAACATCACAATCCTCAGAACCCCACTTTAAGTTTGAACCAGTTGCTAATGATTCAACCATGCCAATGAAGATAGCTGGTGCACAAATTGCAACATCAACATTTGCTGCCTTGTCTGCAGGAGCTCTAAAAGCCTTGATTAAATCAGTTACGGTTGACTTGGTACCGTTTAATTTCCAGTTACCCATCACAACAGGTTTTCTCATGATATTTGTTCCTCAAACTATAAATTTTTAGTAATACAGCGTCAGTGCTGTTAAATAAAAAATTCTTTCAGCACACAAACTTCCCGTATTTTACTATAAATAACACAAAAAGAGAGATTTTTTTTGTCGACCAAAGTTATTAGATGTAATTTTGGCGCATAAAACATGCGAAAAAAGATGTTTTACTTAACATTATTTGGGAAGTTTTTAGCACTATTTTGTTACATGTATATTTAGTTAGACGCGCATTTAGCTGATTCCAAACTCAAATGCTGCTGCAAAATTGAATAAATGTTCTTTTTCAGACTTTTCTTTGTTTTTTTTCTTTAGTAGAGCATTTTCTTTTGCCTCTTTATATGTTATTCGCTTTTTAGGAGCGTTCTTTATATAAAAGGATAAGTTAAGTCCTAGTAAAAACAATGGCAGGAAAAGACACTCAGGTGGAGTGCTTCGGCTTGGAGTATACGAACACATATTGGATGTGAAGATATTTGCCATATCAATTGATGTTAAAGTATCAAAAACTTTTAAAGCTTGAGCTACTGTTTTTAGCATATCTATAGCGTAAGAAAGGGGAAGTGTGTTTTTTAAAACTATAGAATCAATCATGCTGTTGATAAGTTCTGATGTCACATCATAACGGTTCTTCAAATCGTTTCCTAAAAAAATAGGCAAGTTATCGAGATCTTCAATCATCTCAAGTGATGACTCTGTAGAAGACAGCTGTACCATCTGTTCTAAATTTTCTTTTACCTGTGACTCTACGGCAGCTTTGTTTTGCGTTCTATTTAAGCCACCATATTCAGGTTTTTCTTCGTCTACACTTACTCTGTTCTGATTAAGTAACTTTTTAAATGTTGAGTCAGCATCATTGATTGCAGTTTGAATAATGCTGTTTGCAAAGCTTGTTGTTTTATTGGTACTCTCCTCTTTACTTGTATCTGATAAGGAAAGAGTAGGAATTTGTAATAGCCAGTCAGACATTCTTATTGCCTCAAAATAAACATGTTATATTTAAGTTTTGCAATAAAAATGCCAAGATATAATTAGTTGAATTATAAGATAATTTCTAATATAAGGTTTTTTAAAAAAGCATAAGATTGCCGTAAATGGCAAGCATAGAATAAATAAGATTTGACAAAAAGCTCGTAAACCTTAAAAATAAGAGATTTATTAACACAATACAAATTGATATAGAAGATAAAAAATACTCATTATACGTTTTATAGGAGCATTAGCTTATGCGCGTTCTAAAGTTTGGCGGCACCTCGGTTGCAAATTCTGATAGATTTGAAGATGTAGCAAAAATTGCACTTGATACCGCAACAACAGAGCAAACAGCATTAGTTCTATCAGCACCGGCAAAGATTACCAACCTACTAGTTGCTCTAGTAGCAGAAGGTGCTAATGGCAATAAAGGTGAAGAGCAGTTCAAGCAGATTAGAGCAATTGTTGAGCCTATTATTACCAATTTAGGTGCAAAGTACGACAAGTTCAATGCCACTATGATTCTAGAAAAGTTTAATGAGACCATTAAGCTTTTAGAGCAGCGTTTAGAAGGTATGGTTCTTTTAGGCGTTTGCCCTGAGGAAGTTATGGCATTTGTTGAAAGCCGTGGCGAATCCTTCTCAATTTTAATTATGTCAGAGCTGTTAAAGGCTTTAGGCAAAAAGGTTCGTGTAATCGATCCTGTTGATGTTTTAGTAACTGAAGGTGGCGTAATGGAGTCTTCAGTTAATATTGAAGCTTCAAAAGTAAAATATGCTGCAATTGCCGATGATAAGGATGCAATTACCTTAATGGCAGGTTTCTGTGGCTGTGACGCTAACGGCAATCTTGTTTTATTAGGCAGAAACGGTTCTGATTATACAGCTGCATGTTTAGCTGCAATTGCCAATGCTTCATGCTGTGAGATCTGGACTGACGTAGATGGCGTATACAGCTGCGATCCAAGAGCAGTTGAAGGCGCAATTCTGTTAAAAAAGTTGTCATATGCTGAGGCTATGGAATTATCATACTTTGGTGCTGAGGTTCTTCACCCACGTACCATCGCTCCAATAGCTCAGTTCCGTATTCCTTGCCTGATTAAGAACACCAATAATCCAAAGGGTTCAGGTACTTTGATTTCTGAGGAAACCGATTTATCAGTACCTATCAAGGGCATTTCTGATTTAAAGAATATCGCTCTAATTAATATCTCAGGTCCTGGTATGAAGGGTATGGTAGGTATGGCAGGCAGATTGTTTACTGCTGTATCAAGAGCAGGTATTTCAATTGCTCTTATTACCCAGTCATCATCTGAGTACTCAATTTCATTCTGTATCAGCCAGTCTGAGCTTAAGAAAGCCAAGAAAGTTCTAAACAGTGAATTCAGATTAGAGCTAAAAGACGGCTTATTAAATCCTATCGAAATTAAAGAAGGCTGCGCAATTATCTCTGTAGTAGGAGATGGTATGCGTATGGTTCGCGGTATTTCTGGTCGTTTCTTCAGAGCTTTAGCAGAGGCAAACGTAAACATTCGTGCGATCGCTCAGGGCTCATCAGAGCGTTCAATTTCTGCTGTTATTTCTCAAAAGAGAGTAACTGAAGCTTTAGCTTTTGCTCATACAGCATTCTTCAACTCCAAGCAGCGTCTTGATATTGTTCTTATCGGCTGCGGTGGTGTTGGCGGTGAGTTATTAGCTCAGGTTAACAGACAGCGTAAAGAATTATCAGATAAACACGGTATTGATATCCGTATCGTTGGTATCGGTAACTCAAAACACTTTATCAGTGATCCAAACTGCGTTGATTTAGACAACTACAAGACTTTATTAGACAACTCTACTACACCTGCCTTAACACCTGAGGTAGCAGAGCAGCTGATTAAGGATTTACATCTAATCAACCCAATTTTAGTTGATTGTACCTCTTCAGAGGCACTAGCTTTATCTTATATTGATTACATGGCAGCAGGTTACCATGTTGTAACTCCATCTAAGAAAGCTAACACCAATACTTACGAATACTATAAGAAGTTACGTGAGGCATCTCGTGTTCATCATCGTAAGTTCTTATATGAGGCAAACGTAGGTGCAGGTCTTCCTGTTATCAACACCGTTCAGAATGAGCTTGCTGCAGGCGATAGCCTGATTGAGTTTAGCGGTATTCTGTCTGGTACCTTATCATACCTGTTTGGCCTTGTTGAAGATGGTATGACTCTATCAGAGGCAACTAAGATTGCTTATGAGAAGGGCTTTACCGAGCCAAACCCACGTGATGATTTAGATGGTATGGACGTAGCTCGCAAGCTTCTGATCCTTGCCCGTGAGTGTGGTCTTGAGCTTGAATTATCAGATGTTGATGTTCAGGGTGCTGTTCCATCTGAGTTCTTGCAAGGCAACAATGCTGATGAAGTTATCGCAAACATCAAGAAGGCTGATGCAGACTTTAGCGCTAAGGTGCACAAGGCTGTAGCTGAAGGTAAGGTTCTACGTTATGTAGGCACAATTAAAGACGGCAAGTGCTCATGCTCAGTACAGGCTGTAAGCTCTGATAACGCTCTATACAAGGTACGTGACGGTGAGAATGCTCTTGCTCTGACAACTGCTTACTATCAGCCAATTCCACTTGTAATTCGTGGTTATGGTGCTGGTACTGCAGTTACGGCAGCTGGTGTTTTAGCTGATGTTTTACGCTTACAGAACTGGGCTCACGAGGAATAAAATGACAAAGATTTTTAAGGCTTATGCTCCTGCATCTGCTGCAAACCTATCAGTTGGTTTTGATTTGTTAGGTGCAGCATTAAAGCCAATCGATGGTTCAATTTTAGGTGATGAAATTGTCATCTCTGAAGCAGCAAATGAAGGTTGCTGTGTGGATGTTGTAGGTCGCTTTGCTCATAAGTTACCAGACGATCCAAAAAAGAATATTGTTTATGATGCATATCTTATGTACAAAGAGGCTTTAGAGAATAAAGGCCGTAAAGTTAAAGATTTGCACATGGAATTATCAAAGAATCTGCCAGTATGTTCTGGTTTAGGCTCATCAGCAGCTTCAGTTGTAGCTGCAGTTGTAGCTTTAGATGCAATTCATGATAACGTTCTAGGCAAAGACGGTTGTCTAGAGCTTATGGGCAGACTTGAGGGAAAAATCTCAGGATCTATCCATTATGATAATGTTGCTCCATGTTACTTTGGTGGTCTGCAGCTTATCATTCAGGAAAATGGTATTATCTCCACCACTATTCCTGACTTCGACAACTGGTACTGGGTATCCTGTTTCCCAGGTATAAAAGTATCAACCAATGAAGCTAGAAAGATTTTACCAAAAGAGTATTCACGCGCCGATATAATTACCTTCGGTCGCCGTATAGCTACTTTTGTCCACGCATGTCACATCAATGATGATAAGCTAGCTGCAAGTTGTTTAATCGATGTTATTGCAGAACCATACCGTGAAAGACTGATCCCAGGCTTTAAAGAAGCTCGCGAGCACGGTGCAAACTTTGGTGCACTTGCAACCGGTATTTCAGGTTCAGGCTCATCAATTTTCTCAATCTATACTGATCTTGAGAAAGCAAATGAGATGAAAGAGTACTTAGAGCGTAACTTCATTGATAACGAAGATGGTTTCTGCCACGTTTGCAAGATTGACAGACGTGGTGCTTTTGCTAAAGAGATATAGAGTAAGATATGGAATTATTTAATTTAAAAGATCATAGTGAGCAAGTAAGCTTCTCACAGGCTGTTGTACAGGGTATCGGTAAAGATCAGGGGCTGTTCTTCCCAGAACACATCGTTCCTTTAAACAATATCGATGAATTACTGGACATGCCATTAGTTGAGCGTTCTCAGAAGATTTTACGCCACCTGATTGGTGATGAGGTTCCAGAGCTTGAAAACATTATTAAAGATGCATTCACCTTCAAAGCTCCTATCGTAAAGGCTGATGAGAATATCTTTGCTTTAGAGTTATTCCATGGTCCTACCTTAGCTTTCAAGGACTTTGGTGCTCGCTTTATGGCTCGCGTATTAGGTTCAATCCGCGGTGATAAGCACCTTACAATTCTAACTGCAACATCAGGTGATACCGGTGCTGCTGTAGCAGCTGCCTTCTACGAGCAGAAGGGCATTGATGTAGTTGTTTTATATCCAAAGGGCAAGATCTCTGACCTTCAGGAAAAACTGATTGCTACTCTTGGCAAGAATATCAAAGCTGTTCAGGTTGAAGGCATTTTCGACCAGTGCCAGGATATGGTAAAGACTGCTTTTGATGATGTTGAATTTAAGACCACTGTTGGCTTAAACAGCGCAAACTCAATTAACATCAGCCGTTTATTAGCTCAGGTTTCATACTACTTTGAAGCTGTAGCTCAGCTACCTAAAGAGAAGCGTGAGAAGGTTGTATTCTCAGTTCCATGCGGTAACTTCGGTAACATTACCGCAGGTTTAATTGCTAAAGCATTAGGTTTAAAGGCTCGCTTTGTAATTTCATGCAACGCAAATGATACAGTACCTCGTTACCTACAGTCAGGCAACTGGGATCCACACGCAACTGTAGCTACTTTATCAAATGCAATGGATATCTCTCGTCCTAACAACTGGCCACGTGTTGAGGCTTTAGTTAAGATGCAGGGCTGGTCATTAAAGGACTTTGATTTTGGTGCTATGACTGATGCTCAAACTGAGCAGACCATGCAGGCACTTTACAAGAAGACCGGCTATATTGCTGAGCCTCATGCTGCTATTGCATATCAGGTTCTATGCGATAACCTAAAAGAAGGTGAGACTGGTATCTTCTTAGGTACTGCACATCCAGCTAAGTTCAAGAGCGAAGTTGATAGAATTTTAAATATCGAACTACCTCTACCTAAGGCACTTGAAGATACAGTATCTAAAGAGTCAAAGGCAGCTACATTACCAGCTGACTACGACACTCTAAAGTCATATGTTCTAAAAGAGCTTAACTTAGATTAAGATAAGTTTTAATTAAAGATGACCTGGCTCTGGACATTTGTTTGAAGCCAGGTTATTTTTTTATTGGCTGTATGATTATTTGGAGCTTTAAACTATGGATAAAAACGAAGTTGCTAATATCTTTAAAGCTTTAGGCGATAAAAGTCGTCTTGAGATCATATCTCTTTTAAAAGAGCAGGAAAAATGTGCCTGCAAGCTTTTAGAGCAGTTAAACATAAGTCAATCCACTTTGTCCCACCATATGAAGATCTTAGCTGATGCAAAGCTCATTCACGTGAAAAAAGAAGGTCGCTGGATGCATTACTCTTTAAATCACGAGCTTTTTGACAGGTTAAGTGACATCGCAAAATCAATTTAATATCTGGTAAAAGACGAATTATTCTACTAAAATATCGATATATATAAATATATGAATGTACGGGTGAATTATGTGGTCTTTTATTCAGGATTATATTCTCGGCATGAAATGGCTAAACTCTTTAGTCTATATGCTTTTAGAGAGAGCAGGTATTGATCCTGCCTCAAGATTATTCGTTAGTTTACAGTTTTTTATTTATGACACTATAAAGATCATGGTGCTCTTGTGTACTCTGATTTTTATGATTTCATACATACAGAGTTATTTTTCAACTCAGAAATCACGCAGGATACTAGGCAGATTCAAAGGCATAAGAGCTAATATCATCTCGGCTTTATTAGGCACGGTAACACCATTCTGCTCATGCTCATCAATTCCTCTTTTCATGGGATTCACATCTGCAAAGTTGCCTATTGGAGTTAGCTTCTCATTTTTAATCTCATCTCCTATGGTGGATTTAGGCAGTCTTTTATTGCTTACAAGTATCTTTGGTCTTAAGATTGCATTAATTTATGTCATCTTCGGTCTTGTTGTAGCAATCTTAGGCGGTGCTTTAATTGAAAGACTGCATATGGAAAAGTATCTTGAGGATTTTGTATCAAATGCAAAATTCATTGATACAAATGAGAGTGAACCTACTGTAAAAGACAGGCTTGTTTTTGCAAAAGAGCAGATGCTCTTTACCTTAAAAAAGGTATATCTATATATCTTTATAGGTGTGGGAATAGGGGCTTATATCCACAATTTCATCCCAGAAGAGCTCGTGCTATCCATGCTAGGTTCTGATAATCCATTTGCCGTAATTCTCGCCTCTATCATCGGTGTTCCAATGTACGCTGATATCTTTGGGGTGATACCTGTTGCTGAGGCTCTGCTTTTAAAAGGCGCATCATTAGGTGTAGTCCTATCATTCATGATGAGCGTGACAACTTTATCCTTGCCATCAATTGTGCTTTTACATAAAGCGGTAAAAATGCCTCTTTTAGTTACATTTGTGCTCATTTGTACTATAGGTATTATCCTTTGCGGTTATCTGTTTAATTTTATATCACCATATATCTTATAAGGAGTTTACGTGAGAATTCTAATTTTATGTACAGGAAACAGCTGCAGAAGTCAGATTGC
>JAAYPN010000009.1 GCA_012519775.1 Aeromonadales bacterium
GCGGCGACAAGACTAAGGTTAAAGGTACTGAGTTAGTAGCAGGTTATGCTTTCGATTCAGGTATCGTTGCAACTATCGGTTACGAAGTTAAAGATACTAAGTACAAGACCACTGTTAACGGCGATTCAATCGTTGAGCGTGTAGTTCCAGTTATCGTAACTTACAAAGTAGCTCCTTCATTCAAGGTATGGGGCGAAGCTCAGTTTGACGCTGGTTCAACTGATCACGTTGGTGTAGAGCGCGGTTCATTATTCGCAGCTGGTGCACGTTACACCTTCTAATTTGTAATAACTTAAGCATAGCTTAATTTATTTCATATGCCCCCTGATGCAGAAATGTATCAGGGGGTTGTGTTTTTATAAACAGCATAAAAATCACAAAAAATGTTATCTGTGATTCCTTTTTAGAAGAGAATGATTGATTAAAGTTATTTTTATATTGATAATAAGACTGATTAGAATATTTGGGATCGCATCATGACTTTCAAGAAAACCTTAATAGCAACAATGTTGTTTGCATTGCCTGTCAATGCAGCACTAGCTGTTGCTGTTTATAGGGATGGTGTATCAACAAATATCAACGCTCTTGGAATAAATCAGGACATTGTATCTCAATCAAGGTACAGCACTAATAATCTGTCAGATAAGAGTGATAATAAAGCTTTAGACTGGTTATCTGATGTAAATTACAATCAGTGGGATGTATCATCTAAAAATGATCCTCAAGCTGAGAGTAAGAAATCATTCAAGAAGAGCGCAGGCTTTGATATAGGCTTTGGAAATTCATTTAAAAATCTGAGTCAGAATATAAGTTCTGTTTCATTAGAAACTGCTATCAAAGCAAAAGAGAGCTTTAGCTTTAAAGGCAACAGTACAGCCTTTAAAGACAAAGAGATCCCATCTTTAAAAGCAGGTTACAGCACTGAGAGTTCGAACATATTTGCAAATCTGCAGTACACAAAAGCAGATACCAAAGGAAATATCTTAGGAAGCAGTACCAATCTGTCTAATAAAGTTGAGATTGACAGTTCTTACAGGGTAGAGAATACATTTGTAGGACCTGCAACTTTATCCTTGAATTATGCAAAAGCACAAGGACAGGGTAAAGCGTCGACTCCATTTAATTCACTCATGATAGATTCTGCTCAAACACTTTCAGCATCCATCTCATTCGGACTACCAACTACAGGCGCATATTTAGCTTGTTTATTCTATGATCAGGAAGCAAATCTTGATGAAAACTCAAGATACTCAAGCATTGACAGAAATGGCTATGAGGTGCAGGCTGGTTATGGTTTTGAGAATGGTGTGTCCTTATTCTTAGGTTATGGTTACTTTGATTCTGAGATTAAGTCAAAAGACTCAAATCACAAGAGCTATAAGATAAGATCATTCCCTGTAAAGGTAAATTATTCTGTTAACGACAACTTTAACGTATGGACAGAAGCTGCCTTTAATACCAAAGTAGACGAGAAGCTAAATCGTGACAGCGAGACTAAAGTGTCCGCAGGTGCCCGTTATACATTCTAAAATCCAATCTGTTATTCATATCTGACGCTATAGCTGTATCTAGTAGAGTAGAGCTTTAGTGTTTACCATTAACCTCTAAATACACGTCATATTGCCTCAGATTTCGTTATAAACGCATTTCATCTTAAAAACCGAATCAGTATTCATTGAATGAGTCTAATCGTCTCTAGTGCAAATTCTAAAGGTCTATTGTTAATATCTGAGTCAACTAAGAGATGACAGAATATAAGAGAGTAGAGTGATCTGTCGAAATAATAAAAGCGTAACAAAAGGTAAATTTAAAACGAATTTTGCAGGCAGATAAGAGAAAGCGACCAATTAGCAGAATAAAAAAATCACCAAATCGGTGCATAATTTTTTATAAAGAGAAAAATTTTTAATAAAAAATCAGGTGTCAGTTTGTAATATCTTAAATCTTAAAAAGTAATAATTAATAAAACAATTAATGTAATGAGCTAATGATTATTAATAGTAATGAATAATATCTTAAAGTATTGATGGCATGTAAAAAGTGATATACAAGATAAAACTTCAAAGTGATAAATATCGAAATGAAATGTAACTAAAATTAGCAAAAAGATTACAATCATTAAATACAAAAAATCTGTGATCAGGCGATCGAATAAAATTAAAAACGCAAAAAAAAAGGATATGAATATTTATTTTTCAAAAAAGATAAGCTAGAATGTAATTAAATTACAAAAACAAAAAAGTTGACGATAAGGACAGCAAAACGATGGTTATTACTCCTGAACTTGGATGTACATGGACTTACAAAGATGGTAAGTTAAGCATTAACTTAACATCAGATGAAGGTAAATCGTATTTATTTAAGACTCACTATAATGTGGATCAGTTGTATGTAAGACCAGAGATTAACGCGCCATTCTGCGTTGAAGATGCTAACTTACTTGGCGACTACTTAAGAGGCCTAGGCGAAGTTGTTAAAGATGAGGGTAGTGCCCTTGATCTTGGTTTAAACGGTGTTGCCTGCCAGAGATTCACCAAACCAACTTTTGATACTTCAAAGTATTTTATGGCATATGCAAATAACGACTATGTGCCACAGTTAGGTGATGTTGTTACATTGTATGCAGTAAGTAACGAAGCTGGTGATTGTTTAGTGCTTGATCCATGTGATAAAGACGGTCTAGCACGTTTGATGTTATTAAATCAGGATTTTGTGATTGATAAGAACAGAGGCTACTTACTTGGCATGATGATCAGAGTAAAGCCTGAGCTAGTATGCATGTTCAGATCAGGAATCCAGAGAAACAGATACAGCTATGCATAAGCATAGATAATAAAAGATTTTATTTTCTCCTAATTTGCTGTAGTTCTTAACGTTAGTTAAGACCATTCTCCCCTCGAAGACGCTCCATCCTCGAGGGCTTTTTTTTATCTATTGATCCTTCAAATTTGATCCTAACTAATTGATCTTACGAATTTGATCCCACCTAATTGATCTTACGAATTTGATCCTACCTAATTGATCTTACAAATTTGCTCCTGAGTATTTGATCCTAAACATTTGATCTGTTTACAGGGCTGTCTGAGCTTTAAGCTAAATGCTCCTCCATATTACTTTGTACATGCGTACGGGGGACGTTGGGGGGGGGAGTGCATTGATCTAATGTTTAAAGGCTGCAGGATAGGGGCAGAATCGTAATATGGAGCCTTGTTATTAAAGGATTGATCCACTCTTAAATCATTAAATCTAAAAGCAAGATATAGGGGACAGTGCAGCTTTAGCTCAATATACAGAGGCTATCTTTTAGATAGAGTAAATGATCCTTTGAAAAGGCCATAAATGCTGCCATAAAGAAGAGATGACGCTGATGAGGGAGGGGGAGTTTATTCCTGAAAAGACAACAGGCTATCACATAGATAGCCTGGCCTTTTTGCTGTAGATCTTTCGATCCATTCTCAACTGGAATTAACCAGTCTTTTTTTATTATGGAATCTGAGTTTTTAGAACGATCTGAAACTCGCGATTTTGCTGGTTTCGAGCTTAAATTTTGAGCTTTCAAAAGTAATGTTAAGGAACATTACATTAAAAACAATCAAACAAGCAACTATTCTTGAAAACTGAGATTATTGTACCTTAAAAACTAATAGATGAACACCTTAAATGTGTGATGAGATATCGAAAACAGTGTATTTTAGGTGTGAAATGAGCGGTAAAAGTTACAAAAGTAAACTGATGATTATGGCAGAGTAGAGTAGTAAAAAGAGAATTTCTGAAAGTCTAAGCTTAAATTTATAGAAAAACCATGAAAGAATATAAGTAATTGAAAGTAATTATGTAATCTGTAAATATAGGGATATTTAGAATATATTATTGTATAAAACAAACTGAAATAATTGTTAATCTATTGATATATAAAGAAAACAAAGGAAAAGCAATATATAGAACCGCTAAAAACTAGAAATATATATTAGATAATATAGATGGTGATATTACATGAATGTAAGTGAATTATGATGATTTACAAAATTGTAATTATTGAAATGAAAGTGAATTACAGGATTTCAGGATGAAAGTTTGATTCTGAAAATTAAAGGGAGAATGTTGCCGGATGCGCGGTCTCTTTGCTGTTAAATAAATGTAATCGAAAGATTACAAATGTAATTACTAGATTATATTACTTACTAATATCATTGATTATTACTTAGTAATAATTCTTATTGTCTAAATGGTTACTTTAGTAATAATTAATTATTTGCATAAATATTATTGTTTTAATGATAAGAATATTCTTTAAAAATCGCTTCAGACAGGCGATTCGACTGTTTTGCGGGGGATTCATCGTCTCTACTCTCTTATTTGTCTCCTGTGCAATTTTTAGAGTACAGAAAAATTTAGTTCTTCATAAATTTATGTTGAAAACCTCTAGGATCAATTTGTTAACTTTTAACTAATTGATTCTTTCCTTGAAAGGCTTGAAATAACTTTAGAAAGTAATACTTCAAGTCTCTAA
>JAAYPN010000010.1 GCA_012519775.1 Aeromonadales bacterium
TATCAAATTTTTAAAGAACATTTTATGCTGATTAAATTCAGCAAGGGATCGCAACTGGTAACAGTTGCATATCCTTTAATTTATGCGGATCCTAGAATAAATTTCTTAAGATCCTAGGTATGATATAAAAATGTATATTCAGCTACCACAAACGTCACAATAATCAAAAATCATATTTTAAAGAGCAAAAACGGTGTTAAACCGCGTTGTTACAAGCATTTTGGAGATAAAATCCAAATGCAAAAGTTGAGTAAGTTAAAACTTATATCCCAACAACAAAATCTCTTTTAATGAATAAATTACTTTCTGGCTTTTGTGAAAGTAATGCTGTTTATTATTTTTAGGTGTGACTATGCTAAAAGACGAAGAAAAATTAGAGCAAGACAAAACTGAAGATGTTAAAGCATCATCTAGCTTAGTTTCTGATACTGAAAGTACAGACAAAGATCTTGTTGAAAAGGATATAAAAGAAGATGAGACTGTAGCAGTGTCTAAATCAGATAAGACTGATAAAAGCGAAGATATCAAAGATAAAGATATTTCAGTCCCTGCTGAAAATCGAGGCACTCAAAGTGCTGATAGTAAAGTTGCAAAGCATCAAATAAAAGAAAAAGTTACAGAAACATCAATCAACTATAAAGATGCAGTAAGTGATGATGCTGAAACTACAGAAGAACTTAAAGAGTTTGCCAAGAATATTAAGCAAAGTTCAGAGCTCACTACTGTTTCAAAAAAGGAATCAGATGAAAATGCAAAATTAGAATCTGAAGAAAAGACATTTGAAACAGAATTTGAAGAATACAATCATTTAGCACCTCTCGATCCTCAACGTCTTGTCAAATATGCCGCACTAAAGCTTAATGGTCTTAATTGCAAAGTCAGTGATTTTAAATCAGACAAGTCTATTAATAATGATTATGAGTTTAAACTTATTATTAAGGCAAATTTCAGCATCAATGAAAACATCAGAGAATTGCCAGGTATCCAGCCTACAGGTGAGTATTGCCATGCCTCTGTAAAAGATTATGTTGATTTTAGAAAACGTCTAAGACGACTTATCTCATCTGATGAAAAAGCTATGGAAAGTTTTGTAGATAGGTATGCAGCTCAAGATCCTAATAGAGCAGTAGATAAAAGAGATGAAACATACCTCTACTATCCTGCTCAAGAAACAAGTTATTCTCATCCTTGTGATACTTGTGGAGGTACAGGTGATGTACCTTGTGGTAACTGCTCAGGATCTGGAAAAGTTGAATGTAGACGCTGTAATGGTTCAGGCTTTTTAAATGAAGTTACTACTTACTCTGACGGTTCTAAAAAGACCAGAAAAGTAATGTGTTCTAGTTGTTGGGGCAGAGGCTACCATAAGTGTAAGGTATGTAAAGGCACAGGACTTTTAACCTGCAGTAACTGCCAAGGTACTGCTATTACAACCGAAGTATCAGAGATCACAGGTATTGCTAAGTTCAAATCGTACTACAACTTGAAATTTTTAGATGATCTTGGTGGTTATCAGGAGATCTTCAGTAAAACAGAAAAAGCTCTGTGTGGATATCCTAATGAATTTTTAAAGGACAATTTTGAGTTTTCTTTAGAAAGTGTCGTTAAAAATGACTTATCAGGAGATTCTCCTTTATCTGATGGTAATCCTTATATTGTCTATAAAAACACAGGCACCGGCATCATTGAAGACATTTCTGTAAGCGGTAAAACATACACAATGGTAGGTTTAGGCAATCCTACCGTACCTATCTTAAGACCTGCTATTGTCGATGATCTTTTAGCAAAAGATCTTAAGAATATTGAGGACTTCAAACAAAAGGGAAAACTCTCATACAAGACAGTTAAAAGAAAGTTCAAGCAGTATTCAAAAAACAAAGCTTTAAAACAGGTTATGGATTCTGTAGCAGATCAGAGTGCTACAGCTGAACTTTCAGGTAGCGAGTATCGCAAAAAGTTAGAATATGGTTGTTTTGGCGGATTTATCTCATATGAGCGCCTATGTGATTATGAGAATTACTTAAGATACATTGCCAAAAATTTAGGACCTAAGCAGACAAGACTAATTTGGTATGTAGCCACAATTTTAGTTTCAATTTACAGTGCTGTGTATTTTGAGGATAAATGGGAACGCTCTTTTGCAGATCATCCATTCCTAGTTCCTTTTGAAACTGTCATGTGGTGCATAATTGGCATATTTTTAGTTGGTTTCTGCATCAAGGTAGCAAGTGGCATTGTTACCTGGGTAAGAAGACGTTTTATTTCAAAACTGTATCGAAAGAATTCAAAAGTAGATGAGCAAACTCCATTAGGCTTTTTTATAATCATTGTCTTCTTTGTAACGGTGATTGGTAGTTTATACGGTTTTCTTACTAAGTATGACTTCTTACCAAAAGGTGAGGGTAAGGTCATAGCAAGCTGTAACTATGTAATTGATGAAGGTGAAAGTTACGCAAACAGCGCAGCTGTTTTTGCAACTACAAAAGTCTATAGCTGGTTAGGAAAAGAATTACCAGATTTTGCAAAGCCAAAAGTAGAAAACAAACAACCTTCTACTGCAACAAAGTCAAACAAAACAGCTAAGAAACGACAAAAGCAGTCATCTAAGAGCTCTAAAAATGTAGAGCAACAGAAAAAGTAAAGGTCAGTGAAACAGTCTATTGCTTTTCAAATTACAACTGAAAAGCAAAAGTAGATAAAGAATAAGTAGGTATGAAATGGGGCTTTTAGATAGATACCTGAATATTAAAAATAAAGTAAAGCTAAACGATGCCATTATGGATGGTGTAGCAAAAGCTATTAGCCAAAGGCTGCTTCTGATTTTGAGAGGGGGATGCGGATAAACTGTGTAAACACCATTAAATCCACTCAATATATTTATCTAATATACCTAGCTATTCTATCAGATGTTTCATCTAGACTGGATAGCTGATTTAAAACTTTAGCCCAAATCTGCTGAGGAAAATTACTGATTCGAGCACTTCAACCTATGATTTGCTTAACCTCTTATGTATTTATATAAACGCATCAAGACTGGTTGAAAACCATGAGGATTTAAAAGCTATATGTGATATTTCCATAAAAATAGAGACTCTCAAAAAAAGAAATCAACAGCTTTCTGAAAAATATCACCAGGCGATGACAGAGCTGCTTAGCTTAAAGGAGGTTGAGTTAAAACTCAGAAGACTGAAAACAGAAAGTGAGTTAAATGAACTAACGCTAAAATCTGAAATCAAGGAGTTGCAACAGCAGATTGAGTTTTTAGAAATTGTTAAATAGAAGGAAGGATATAAAATTAGGCTAAAAGTGTTCAACGTTCAGCTGAAAAACTGTTCAACCTTTAGACGCTAAGTGTTCAACGTTTAGAAGAAAAGTGTTTGCACTTAGCGTTATTCTCCAATCAGATTTGATATGGAGGACAGGTAAATTTATGCAAAGCAGGGATCTCAGTTGTATGTTACCGATGGTGTGATCTGGTTGATGAAATATTACTCAGAGTGCCTGATACTAAAGCCACAATGCAGCTTCAGAAACAATTGTGTAAATATACCGTTCTACTGATTGATGACTTCTGTCTACAGGGGAAGATGCCATCACCGGTTAAAGAGATGCTATATAAGGTTACTGATAGCAGATGGAAGAACAAATCAACTGTATTTACAAGTCAGTTAAATCTAGAAGGAATCGTTCAACTAATTGGAGAAGGTGCTGTCGGAAATGCAATCGTTGACAGACTGCTAAATCCATCAAAAATTGTAACGCTAAAAGGAGAATCTAATAGATAAGTAATTTTAGGTTACTAGACCGAAGTAAATCCGCGCTTATAGACCGATCTTAAAGTGCTTTTATAGACCGAAGTGAAAGTGCTCTGCTTTCAGGGCCGCCCAGTTTTTCCATAGACTGATGTAGTTAGTCTTAAGTTCCTGGGAATCACTATCTGACATCTGATGCCGCAGCTTTTTTTATAAGCAAATCAGTCTGCTCTCTGTTTTTTGAGTAGATCGCCTCTTTAATTTCTGAAAGATAGCTTTCTGTTTTTAAATATGATTTTTCCATCTCTGCCTCTCCTGTGTTTATATTCTTCCCTCAATGTGGGAAGAATATTGAATTGTCAGTCAAGCCAGATAGAGCCTCTCAGAAACATATAGGCAATTTTCTGCATTTCGCTTTTTCCTTCGACCTCTGATGAGTCTTCATCGGTATAATGCAGAAATTTACTGCAGTTGCGGGCAAGATCGTAGTTACTGATCTTAATTCTCGAGAATTCAGAGTTTTCCTTAAACCAGGCAAACAGCTCTTCTTTAAGCTTTTTGCTGAATCTGCCTTCAAACACGATATCCTCAAGCTTTTCAGGAAAAACATTATTCAGTTCAACTGAACCTAGACTTTTGAATTTTGTATCGTAAACAAAGAGATGCTCGATGTTCTCGTTGTCAAATCGATGCTGCTTTCTTTTTGAACCTTTGATTACACAGATAAATGGAAGACCAGCATCTTTGACGCTTACAGCAACACTTAAGTTCAGCATAATAATTCTCCTTTTTAATTCCTCTATATCTGTTTTTGGGGGGAATGTTTGATTTCTTATTTATTTTTCTAAAGTATAAAAATTGAATGTTTCATATTTTGATAGGTGTTATAAATATTAAAAAAAATCATAAGATAGACAATATGAAGTGACCTCCGCGAATGTAAATTCGTGGATTTACCGTGAAAACTGTAGATGTTAAAAATTTAACAGAAACGGATTTACCGCATACATTAGGAAGGTCACTTATGAATAAGATAATCTATATTGGAATGGATGTCCATAGCACAAATTTCACATTATGCCGTATCTTACACTGAAAAGAGCGTCTTATCTGGTTACACAATATTAACCCAGTACTTATATTAAACTGTGAGTTCTTTTCCTTTAAAAGCACTCTTAATTCTCAAAAAGAAATATTCAAAATCTCTAAAACCAAAAGCAATTCTCTTAAGTACCTTAATCTTGTTGTTAATGCCTTCTAGAACACTGGTTCTAATGCGATATATGACAGAATTGGTAATGCCATCCTTGTAGCGTTTGTTCTGATTTTCAGCAAACCAAGTTATTTCCTCAACTTTAGAGCCATTCAAGCTCATACCATTCATTCCATAACCTTTCTGCTTCATCTTTTGAACAGGTATTAAATACGTCAGTTAGAAGCTCCTTGAGCTCATTAGCTGCGTATAAATCATGGTAATAATCAATGAGGCTATCAAGCTTCGTTTTCCTTTCCGCCGACAGTCTAGAATTCCTTGTTAATAGAAGGAAGCGTGAGTTTTTAAGTAAACTGTATCCGTCTTTGTCGTCTTTGATTTTCTTATCGCTTGAGAGTCTGATTCTGATGGCACTGATAACCAGTCTGCCGTAGTTATAAACGATATGGAACAGGTCATATACGTCCAAAGCCTTACCTTATCGTAAGTTGTCATCTTTATATCAAGTTTTTAAAGAACTTCTCGATTACATACCTCTTCTCTGTAAAAGAACAAAGCCATCTAATCGAGATGCTGTTAAGTTGAAAGATCTACCAACCTTATATTGCAGATCATTAACCATCCCAGCACTTCTGCTAAAATTGCTTAAGGTCTTGGGTATGAATAATTATTCAAAACAGGCTGTTTGTTGTAGAATTAAAGCATGGTTATATTGATGTAGGTGCCTATGATATTTAAAGATGAAATTTTAGTCTGGAAGGTTCGTGACGGTGTGAACATTCCTTACGCAAAAGCTGAAGACAGTACCATTAGCGCACCAGCCTCAAATGAAGCTCCAATTTTCCCTTCTCAAACAGATGCTATCAGGGAAGATGAACAGCTAAAGCCTGGTGTTAACAGTATTTCTGTACCTGCAAAGAACGAGTCTTCTGTAGAGAATGAGGCGGTATCTCAAAGTGCAGCTCCTGTAGCATTAGATGCTGTTTTACAAAAAATATCAGCACAAAACACGATTGAGACTGCAGTATCACCATCTTTGGAAAAAAATCCTGTTCCAGTTGAGAATGAAGTATCGGCTCCTGACAAAAAGAATACCCTTATTGACGATTTAGGTGATAACGCAGGGCAAAGTACCGTACAGACACCAGCATTACATTTAGATTCAGTATTTTTCAATCCAAACACTCCAAAACCAGTTGTTGAAGGTCAGGTGGTTGCCCGTGAAAGCAATGCTCCTGCAGCTACATTCATTGCAAAAGCTGCATGGCTTGATAAGCCATATGTTTTACGAAAGAAAAGAGCAGATATCTATGTGAATATGAATTCAAAGGTAGATTACTTATCTTCACTAGTGAATTATTTAAAGGATAAGGGCTTTGATATTAAGCCTTATGATGACAGGGTGCACTATTTACCTAGTGACATATTATTTTTAGATTCAACTGATCTTGTAGCACAAGGCACTGTTTACTATTTAAATAATGGTAAAAAATTCATCTGGAATGCATTAAAAGAAGAATTCGGAGATCGTCTGAAGTGATTAACTTAAAGTACTACACCAGGGTATTAACAAAAGAAGACATTTCCTACTTAAAAGATCTTGAGCAAATCGAGTTTTTAACTCAAAAGAGTCCATGGGCAGCTCAGGAGATTGCAGGCTGCTATGAAGATACTTACAAACTTATTGCCTTATTCTGCAAAGATAAGGTAATAGGCTTTTCCGTAATCTATAACACTAGGGTAACAACCGATCTGTTAACCATAGGCGTGCTTACACAATATCAGGGGCAGCATTTAGGTCAGATGCTCCTTTTGGATACTTTAAAAGAAGCATTAAACGTAAAAGCTATTGAGTGCTTTTTAGAGGTAAGAGTAAGTAATGTTGTGGCTCAAAACCTTTATAAAAAGTTTGGCTTTAAACAGGTAGGCATAAGAAAAGAGTATTACAGTGCTCAAAATGGTCATGCCGCCGAAGATGCATATACAATGCAGTTAGCTGATATCGCGTCAGCAGTTGAAAAGTTATCCTAAATTTATCATTTCATAAATCCAATCAATATATTGATATCAATATTCGCAGGATTATTGGTAACGCGAGTGTTAAAACTCATCCTGTTACTGATAATTTCTTTATATCACTAAAACTACCTGTAAGTGGTTAATATATAGGCTTTCTTATTATCAGAAATCCAAATTTTGAGTAAAAAACGTCAATTTTGATGAATTTTTAAACAATTTAAACGTTTACATGAATTTATTGCACTAAATAAAGGCAATATAAAAAAAGGAAGTTTTTGAGAGTAATATAAAAAATATTTTATAAATCAAATATTAACTTTATATATATTGGAAAAATCAGTAAATCTTTTTTAATTGTCAACTTCATATACTGCATATAAAAATAAAAAAACTATAATACTGTCTACAAAGACAACCGTCTTAATTCCGCCTAAAAAAGAGTAGTATGTCGCAATTAGTAAAAGTTGTTGCGGTATCTTTTGGTGGCTTGATAAGCGCTATTTGTTACCACAGGTAGGCTTTTACTTAAAAGAAATGCTTTTATTAGAGCTATTTCTATTTTTATAATGTGTGTGTTTGTAGTAGTAAAACTATTATAATAGCCCATAGAAGTTGGCTCTTTCTTAATTACATGCATTCATCCGCTTTTAGTCGGATTAGTTTGCAAGTTCAATTGCTGATTGCAATTTAATTGAGCCCCGTTGCTTTAGTGACGGATTTTATACTATTCACATTTTATTTTTGATCAATAATGATCGTTATCAAACAGGGAAATGCGATGCTTATAGGTATTCCTAAAGAGAGTTTTCACGGTGAAACTAGAGTTGCTGCAACTCCAGATACCGTTGCTAAACTTTTAAAGTTAGGCTTTGAAGTTGCTGTTCAAAACAATGCAGGCGCTTTGGCAAGTTTTGACGATGCATCTTATCAGAATGCTGGTGCAAAAATTGTTAAGGAGAAAGAAGCTTGGGGTGCAGATATTATCTTCAAGTTAAATGCTCCTACAGACGCTGAAATTGAGTTAATGCACGAAGGTCAGACTTTAGTAAGTTTTATTAGACCAGCTCAAAATAGTGAACTTGTTGAGAAGCTTAACGCTAAAAAGGTTACTGTTTTAGCTATGGACATGGTGCCACGTATTTCTCGTGCACAGTCTCTTGATGCTTTATCGTCAACAGCAAATATTTCAGGTTACAGAGCTGTAATCGAAGCTGCTCACGCTTTTGGCCGCTTCTTCACAGGTCAGGTAACTGCAGCAGGTAAAGTTCCACCTGCAAAAGTTATGATTATCGGTGCTGGTGTTGCAGGTCTTGCTGCAATCGGTACAGCTCACTCATTAGGTGCTATTGTTCGTGCATTCGATACACGTCTTGAAGTAGCAGAACAGATCAGATCAATGGGTGGCGAGTTCTTAAAGTTAGACTTTAAGAATGAAGAAGGTGGTTCATCAGACGGCTACGCAAAGGTAATGTCTGAAGACTTCATCAAAGCTGAGATGGAATTATTCGCAAAGCAGTGTAAAGAAGTTGATATTATTATCACTACTGCTGCAATTCCAGGTAAGAAGGCTCCATTACTAATTACTAAGGAAATGGTAGCTTCTATGAAGGCTGGTTCTGTAATCGTTGATTTAGCAGCAGCAACCGGCGGTAACTGCGAAGGCACCGTAGCAGGTGAAGTTATCACTACACCTAACGGCGTAAAGATGATTGGTTACACTGATTTAGCAGCTCGTTTACCAGCTCAGTCTTCACAGCTATACTCAACAAACTTAGTAAACTTAGCAAAGCTACTATGCAAGAACAAAGATGGTTCAATCAATGTAGACTTTGAAGATGTTGTATTACGCAATATGACTGTAACTAAGGATGGTGATGTAACCTTCCCACCTCCAAAGATCAGCGTATCTGCTGCTCCTCAGGCAAAACCTGCTGAAGCTCAGGCTGCTGAAAAGGTTGAGCCTAAGAAGGCAAATCCCGCATTCAAGATTGGTGCTTTGGCGCTAATGGTAGTTCTATTTATGCTAATGGGCGCTTATGCTCCAGCTAAGTTCTTACCTCACTTCACTGTATTCGTTTTATCATGCGTAGTAGGTTACTATGTTGTTTGGAACGTTACCCACTCATTACACACTCCATTGATGTCTGTAACAAACGCTATCTCTGGTATTGTGGTTGTTGGTGCTATGGTTCAGATCAGCAATAGTTCAATCCTAATCGGCATCTTAGCTTTCATTGGTGTGTTAATCGTATCAATCAACATCTTCGGTGGTTTTGCGGTAACACGTCGTATGTTAGCTATGTTTAGAAAGCAGCAATAGTAGGTTAAAGGAGATAATTTAATATGTTAGGTTTAACTCATATGGCCTACATCCTTGCAGCGCTTCTTTTTATTATGGCGCTAGCAGGTCTTTCAAAGCAGGAAACTGCAAAGATGGGCTGTCTATCAGGTATGATTGGTATGGCAATTGCTTTAGTTGCAACCTTCGCAGATGTATCTGCAGTTGGTTTTGCACTAATCATCGTTGCTATGCTGATTGGCGGTGCTGTAGGTATTTATGTAGCTAAGAAAGTACAGATGACTCAGATGCCTGAGCTTATCGCTTGTCTTCACAGCTTCGTAGGTTTAGCAGCAGTATTAGTTGGTTTTAACAGCTTCATTCACTTAGGTGCTATTCCTTCACAGATCTGTCAGGTTCCTGTTTCAGATTCTGCAGAAGAAGTATTAAATGCAGTTGTTCAGTGCAAAGATGCCGTTTTAAACGTAGTTGCTAAGACTCCAGCTGAATTAAATACCGAATTAATAGAAATCTTCCTAGGTATCTTCATCGGTGCTATAACCTTCACTGGTTCTATCGTTGCTTACGGTAAGTTAAACGGTACCTACAAGCTACGTATCTTCAAGTCAGCTCCATTACAGTTACCATATGGCAACTACCTAAATCTAGCTGCTTTAGTTGTATCATTCTTCTTAATGATATGGTTCGTTGCTGCAGATAATGCTCCAGTTCTACCATTATTAGTAATGACTGTTATTGCATTAGTATTTGGTGTTCACTTAGTTGCTGCTATTGGTGGCGCTGATATGCCAGTTGTTATCTCAATGCTGAACTCATACTCAGGTTGGGCAGCAGCAGCTTCTGGTTTCATGTTAGAGAATGATCTTCTAATCGTTACCGGTGCTTTAGTAGGTTCTTCAGGTGCTATTCTATCTTACATTATGTGTAAGGCAATGAACCGCTCATTCATCTCTGTTATCGCAGGTGGCTTTGGTAATGCTCCTGTTGCTAAGAAAGAGGATGAAGAGATGGGTGAGTATAGTGAGTTAAAGGCTCCTGAGGTTGCTGATCTGTTAAAGAACTCAAGCTCTGTAATTATCGCTCCAGGCTATGGTATGGCTGTAGCACAGGCACAGAATGCTGTTGCTCAGTTAACTGAGAAGTTAAAGGCACGTGGCGTTGAAGTTCGTTTTGCAATCCACCCTGTAGCAGGTCGTCTACCAGGTCATATGAACGTTCTATTAGCTGAGGCTAAGGTTCCATATGATATCGTATTCGAAATGGACGAGATTAACGATGATTTCGAGAACACAGATACCGTATTAGTTATCGGTGCTAATGATACTGTAAACCCTGCAGCATCAGAAGATCCATTAAGCCCAATTGCTGGTATGCCAGTTCTAGAGGTTTGGAAGGCTCGTAACGTTGTTGTATTCAAGCGTTCAATGAATCCTGGCTATGCTGGTGTTCAGAACCCATTGTTCTTCAAGGAAAACTCAGCAATGTGCTTCGGCGATGCTAAGAAGACTGTTGAAGATATCGTTGCAAATATCTAATTTAACTCTTTAGATATTTAAATAAATTTGAAAGCCTAGAATCGTTATGGTTCTAGGCTTTTGCTTTTTTTAGATTGTTTAACATACTGTTAAAAATGATAATAAATACCATTTATAAGCTGATTTGACCTGATTGTTCTATAATAAGTAGGAGAGTGGAAATTAGGAGGATATATGTCAATTTCTAATGCTTTAGACAGTATCAGTAAAGCTATATCTGATATCTCTTACATGAATGGAACATCAAAGACAAATAGCAATGATAACGCTCTTCAGTCAGTAGTGAGAAATAACCCTTCTGCACTTATTCCAGAATCGCGCTATAAAGCAGCATTCGAGGAAAAGATGAAGGCTGCAAACAAGTCAGAAGATACCGTTGAGATCAGTTCTGAATCTCTAAATGCTCTTAGCAAGTATGTTCAAAATGAACGCAAGGAGCTTGATAAGCAGGACACTGAAAAGAATGGGTTTACCTATGACTATATGGAAATGAAGCGCAAGAGCATTGCAAATCAGAAAGCAATCGATGCAGAAGTAGCTAAAAAGTATGACAAGAGTGCTTCTACTACAGATAAGAATTCTGCTGATACAGCAAATACAACAACAGATAAGAAAGTTGAAGAATAAGAAAGAAAAAACTTTATTTTTATTCAACTATATGACAATGAAGCAGAAAAACACACAGATTGCAGCTCAAATCGAAAAAGAAGTTTTAGGCGCACATCTAGGTTTGGCGCCAGCAACTCCTGTTGAAGGTTAACAAGCATCAAATAAAAAAAATTGAGCATAAGCTCAATTTTTTTGCCTGAATCTTTTAAATTATTCTGCTTTATTCAGCCCTAGAATTACCCATGCACAGGTGGTAACCCCTGCCTGGACTTTACCTGAAGTTCCGATCACCTTGGCAATATCAGCAGAAGAATTTATCACAATCATGGAAGTGGCTGTAGATTCCAGATCTTTTGTTGCGACATTAAGATCGATGTTAATAACAGGATCACCTTTCTTAACTTTATCACCTAAAGACACGTTTGATGTAAAGCCTTCTCCTGTGAAACTGTTTGTACCGATACCAAAGGTTACATAAACCTCAATATTGTTATCAGAGCGAATTGCAAATGCGTTATTTGATGCCAGAACGCGTGTTATCATGCCATCAAATGGAGCTAAAAGCTTATCTGAGCTCGGAATAATTGCTATACCGTCGCCAACGAGTTTTTCTGAGATAACTAAATCTGGAACATCTTTTAAAGACAGTATAGTTCCGCTGATAGGTGCAACAAGCTCTAAATCTGCTTCTTGTACAGATTCGGTAGTTTTAGCAGCTTTTGGTTTAAAAAAAGAAAATAGTCTCATAAATTTCTCTAATTTAGTCGGTTAATAATTTCGTCTAATTCATTGCCAGAATATGTACACATT
Source organism: Aeromonadales bacterium (assembly GCA_012519775.1). Lineage (GTDB taxonomy): Bacteria > Pseudomonadota > Gammaproteobacteria > Enterobacterales > Succinivibrionaceae > Succinivibrio. The sequence continues at coordinate 12,238 of JAAYPN010000010.1, forward strand.
ATTTTGTTATAAAGCTCTTCGTCAAAAGATGGTGTTAAATCCTGTTTAAGATTTAACCTTTCGACAACGCTTTTTATTTTCTGAATATTATAGGTACCGGTAACAAGGTAGGTAACCCCTAATTTATAAAATAATGGCAATAATTCTGATCTGCTTGCAAAACGACCAGCTACGCCTAAGGTTGCGCCAGCTTCGTGAGCTGCTTTTGCTGCCATAACTATCATTTTTGCAAGCACAGGAGTAAAGGCATTATCAGGTGGACATGGAGCCGAGGCGTATTCAGCTAGGCTGCTAGTTCCTATGATAACCATTGATCCTTCTTTTGCAAATGCAGGTGCTAAGAGCACCGCTGCCGGAGTCTCTATCATAAAAGAGATCTCCATTTTGCCATATTTAATATTTTGTTCTTTAAGCTCTCTCTGGCAGTCACAGGATAGTTTAATTAAATAATCTTTTTCACTTATCTTGGTGACAAGAGGAAATACAATCTTGATATTTAGTCCTGCACTTGCTCTTAATAAAGCACGAACTTCTTTCTTTAAAAGATCAGTGCCAACACATGCGCCATAATCCTTTAAAGGTCCAGATTCATCAACTTTGATGGTAAACATAGGTTTTTTATCATCAGCAAAATCAAAGGTTCTAGCTGTAATAGGAGCTTTTTTGTTGATTTTAGTGAAGATTGCACCGAACCTTTTTGTCATTTCCTCTTCTGTAGGCTCTGTAGTAGAGCTTAAAAATAGGAATTCAGAGCGTAAAAGACCTAGTCCATGAGTGGTGATAAATCCTGTAAGCACCTCATTATTCATCGCACCTACAGCGCAGCCTATGGTGATATTTAATAAAGACTCATCATTGATGGTATCCTGATATAAATCCTGCTTTGTAAGCAGACTTTCAGTGATTTCATTTGAAGGCTCAACGATAACTACAGAGCTGTTGCTGTCGATTAGGACCTTAATATCATTTTTAATGGTGGTTGCATTGAATACACCAAAGATTGCAGGTATATTGAGCTCACGTAAAACCACACCTAAATGTCCTGAATCTCTGCCACCTTCTAAAATTACGCCTTTAATGTATTTTGTTTTTAACGATAAAAGCTGAGCAGGGGTAATTTCTTTTGCAATTAAAATTACATCGCATGTTAAAGCTGGAAGCTGTATTTCTCTTTGAGAAGTGTGCTCAAGTGTATGAATAAACTCATTCATTAAAGAAATAAGCTCTGTTTTATCAGTCAGCAGATCATTGTTGTTAGCAAAGAAACTCTCTAATTTATTGAATAATACAGAGCGCGCAGCTAAGGCTGCTGAGCAGCCATTATCAATTAAGGTTAAGATGTTCTCTTTATTGGAGCCTGAGCTTATAAATCCAGATGCGGCTCCTAGTAAATCACGTAAACAGTCTTTTGCAGGATTTATAGTCTGTCTTAATTTCTGGGCAAACAAAGCTGTCTTTTTTAAATATCTTTGTCTTTCCTCTTCACAATCATAAGATTGTAAATCGTCCTTGGAAAACTCACTTTTGGGAGTAGTAATGACACAAGCTTTGGCAGTGCATACGCCAGCGCTGACACTAAGACCTGATAGAGTGTACATTTCTGCTCCTTAATGTTTTCTAAACCAATCTAAAATGTTTTTGTATTTCCACATAGTACTTAGTACCTGCGCAAACTGCAGCAGGAGGAATAATTATATTTAAAATTGGAATTGATAATCCTATGGCGATAGTAGCTCCAATGATAAAGGTTGGAAGCTTGTTATCCTTTAAATCCTTATGCATATCATTAAAAGCTACCTTGTGGTTATCGTAGGCATAATCGCAATACTGCAGACAGCCCATCCATGATGTTAATAAAAACCATAGTATAGGGCTAATCAGGTTAACCACAGGAATAAATGAAATAATTAAGCAAATAAGAGCTAAAGGAAGGAAAAAAAGCTGCTTTCTTAATTCTCTTTTTAGAATTCTTGGAATGTCTTTAATGATATCGATAATGCTCATATCATCACCATGGCTGTTGTTTAACTTCATTTCAACTTTGTCAGATAAAAGTCCATAGAAAGGAGATGCAATAATTGTGGCGATGGTTGAAAAGAAGTAACAACCCACAAAGATAATCATCAGCATTACGATGCCACTGATGACGTAGGCTAGGAAAGTTAAAAACTCAGGAACGGCCTGAAAAATATCAAAAATGAGCTTATTTATATAGGAAAATAGTCCATATCCGAATAAAGAAAGGATAAGTATGTTGATAATTACAGGAACGACAAGGTAAGCTCTACACTCCTTTGATAGGGCAATACTGATGCCATCTTTAAGGTAGGTTAAAGCTTTAGAAAGACTAATTTTTTCTTTTAAAATATTATCGTTCATAAGAAACTCTTTTAGTATGCGTATATTACACAGAACATCTTAACATTATGCGATATTTTTTTATTTGTTCTAAGGAAAAGTTTGAGTAATTTTTTTTAAATATAGTACTAAAAAGATAGGTAAAACAAAGAATATACATCAACTTTGGTTTAAAATAGAGCATATAAATTAAAACAAATATAACAGGAGCAGATTGAAATGACACTTAACGATTCGAGTTCACTGATTTTGATTGTAGGTGCCATTGCAATATTAGCTTTTGTGGTACACGGTTTATGGTTTTCTGGTCGAAGCATTAACAGAAAGCTAGTCAAGGGATCAAAAGAAGATCAGGAAATTATCAATTCCCTGTCTGTCGGCAAAGTACGGATTGTTATCCCTCAAAGCGTTGATACTAAAAGTTCAACCTCTGAAAATAGCACCAAGATTGAAACTTTTGTAAACAAAGCTGAAAACAAGACTGTACCTGTAGAAAAGACAAGTGAAATAAAACAAGATCCTCAAGTGGCTGCTACCTATGAGTTAAATCTGGTATCAGCAGAAGGCAGACCATACAGAGGTCTTGATCTTGAAGAATTATTTAAGACCTACGGATTTATCCGTGGTGAAAAAGATATTTATTGCGTATACGAAGATCCTAATTTAAAGGATATTATCGTATTTAGAATCTGTTCATTAGAAGCTCCATATTCTTTCCCCAAGAAAATGGATGATTTTTCAACGAAGGCTCTTGCCTTATATATGCAATTACCTCCAAAAGGCAAAGGCTTTATCTACTTTAAGGCAATGAGAATTGCTGCAAACTGCCTTGTTGAGCACCTAGGCGGTACTGTCTACGACAACGACAACAAAGAGCTTACAGCCGACAAATTCGATAAATTAGAAAGTGAGCTTAGAAAATACGATAAATTTGAGGAGTAATTTATGGCAGAAGATCTTAATGCTCTTCAGAATTATCAGCACCTTGTAGATACTTTAAATCGCTATTCAAAAGCTTATTACGTTGATGATGCTCCATTAGTCCCAGACGCAGAATACGACAGACTCTATCGTGAGCTTGAACTTATTGAGCAGAATAATCCTGATATTGTTGCAATCGATTCACCTACTAAAAGAGTAGGCGGAGCTGTTCTCTCTGGTTTTGATAAGGTTGAACATAGAGTACCTCTAATGTCTATGGGCGATATCTTTGACAACAATGAGCTTATAGATTTTAACAACCGCATGATTCAGGCAACAGGAGAGCGCGAAATTGAGTATTGCGCAGAGCCAAAGCTTGATGGCCTAGCTGTATCCCTGATTTATAAAGACGGTGTATTAGTGCAGGCAGCAACACGAGGTGATGGTAGGGTAGGCGAGAATATTACCCCCAATGCCATGACCATTAAATCAATTCCATTAAAGCTTACAGGTGAGACTATTCCTTCATACCTTGATGTTCGCGGAGAGGTTATTATGACCCGCGACGGCTTTAATAAATGGAATGAAAATGCCAAATTAACTGGTGGTAAAGTCTTTGCAAATCCTCGCAATGCAGCAGCAGGATCATTACGTCAGTTAGACTCAAGAATTACCGCAAAAAGACCACTTGCATTTTTTGCCTACTATGTAGGTGAATGTGAAGGCTACACTCTTCCTGATGATCAGTATCATCGTTTATTAGAACTGAAAAAGTTTGGTCTTCCTGTAAATCCTAATATCAGACAGGTTGTAGGCTTAAATGGTCTGAAGAGTTTTTATGAAGATATTCTTGCAAGACGTCAGACTCTAAACTACGACATCGACGGCGTGGTATTAAAAATTAACTCTTTAAATACTCAGGAGCAATTGGGCTTTACAGCTAAAACTCCACGCTGGGCTATTGCCTATAAATTCCCACCAGAAGAAATGATGACAAGACTTCTGGATGTTGAGTTTCAGGTCGGAAGAACCGGAGCCATTACTCCTGTAGCTAAACTTGATCCTGTTTATGTAGGCGGTGCGACAGTATCTAGTGCAACCTTACATAACGCTGATGAAATTGAGCGACTTGGCATCAAGATTGGCGATATTGTCATTGTTCGCAGAGCAGGAGATGTGATCCCTCAGGTATCAGGTGTAGTGCTTGAAAAGCGCGATGGAACCCAAAAGGAAATCGTTTTTCCAACAGTATGTCCTGAGTGTGGAAGTGCCATTGAAAAAGTGGAGGGAGAGGCTGTTGCCCGCTGTACCGGAGGACTTGTTTGCTCAGCACAGCTAAGAGAGTCAGTTCTTCACTTTGTATCTCGTGATGCAATGGATATTGAAGGCTTTGGCGATAGAATCGTAGAACAGCTTGTTGCAAGTAAAAAGGTTCAGTCAATTGCTGATTTGTACAATTTATCTGAAAATGAGTTAGCCTCAACTCTTCTTGATTCAGGCTCAGAGAGTAAAAAGCCAAGATTACTTGGTAATGTGGTTGCTAAAAAGCTTATTGCAGCTATTAACAAATCAAGAGTAATTCCTTTAAACAGATTCATTTATGCATTAGGCATTCGTGAGGTAGGCGTCTCAACAGCAAGAACATTAGCTTCAAACTTTGAGAAACTTGATGATCTGATTAAAGCTCCATACTCAAAATTATTAAACCTGCCTGATGTAGGCCCTATAGTTGCACGTCATATCAGTGATTTCTTCTTAGAGAAGCATAATCTTGAGATTATCGACAGATTAGTGGCAAGAGATGATGCCTTCCTGTTTAGTGCCGGAATTGAACTTACTCCATTGCCACAACAGCAAGAATTAAATGCAGATAATGCTCCTTTAGTCGGGCAGACTTATGTCATTACAGGTACCTTAGATTCTATGGACAGAAATGCAGCCAAATCTAAGTTACTTGATTTAGGCGCAAAGGTATCAGGCTCTGTTTCAAAGAAGACTACAGCTGTTATCTGTGGTGCTGCTCCTGGTTCTAAACTTGTTAAAGCTCAGGAACTTTCTGTAAAAGTAATTTATGAAGAAGAGTTCTTAAAGATGCTTGAAGAGTTATCAAACAGATAAAAAAAGTCCTCTTTCGAGGACTCGACCCGGATATAAAGCTACCCGGGTCATAGAAGTACATTTGTGAATTTTAGCAAAGCTATATTACTTTGTTACAATTAGCAAAGAATTAGATAGCTTTGTATTTGATGCAACTGAACCTTTTGAAGAAATAGCCTTCTCAAGATTGGCTGCTTTATCAATTGGCATGTAAATGCCATGCACAGCATCAATTTTGTCGCCTGTATAGCCTGAATTCAGTTTCTTTAACACATCGATTTGTGCGCCTGATAAACGAGCGGCCTCGTTTAGGCTGTTAATACGATCTGCAACCTCAACCTTTTTAAATGCTGGGCGATTCTTAATTTTTGGTAAAGACACACCATATAAGGATGGATTCTTTAGCACATCTGAGTATGCTTTAAATCTCATTAAATATCCTTTTGAACTGCGTGACAGGTTCATATTCTCCGCATTTGGATTTTTGATACCTCTATCAAGAGCTCTTTGTATTGCCTTTTTAGTGCCGTACTCACCCTGATTATATGCAACTGCAACTAGCTCCCAATCGCCTAGATCGGCATATAACTTCTTAAGGTATTTAATACCTGCATCGGTTGATGCAAAGAAATCATAAATACCATCATAGTTTTCGGTACGGTGTAAGCCTAAAGACTTACCTGTTGAACGAATATACTGCCATGCGCCATGAGCACCGCCAGTACTGCGAGCATATGGATTTAAACCGCTCTCAAGTAATGGGATTGCTGCAAGCTCTAGTGGCAAATCATTATCTTTTAACGCAGTTAAAAGATAGTGTACGAATAACTCATTTCTCTTTAAATTGTGAGTAACTGTGCGGGCAAATTTCTTTGCAATAGCTTTTTCCTGATTAGTTAATACCAGATTTAAGGTAAAACGAGATTCATCAGCTAGCTCAGTCTCCCATACAGATTTCTGTTCACGAGCATGCTTTAATTCCTGTTCATGAACAATTTTTGATAACTCTGTGGGGGTCACATCAGCCTTCACATTTGATGTGCAGGCATTTAAAGAAAGAAATGCAGTTGTAACTACACTTAAACATAGAAATAAAGTTTTTCTAATCATCCTACCTAACTTCTTGGTCTTTTTTAAAGACCGGTGGTTACTTACGATAATTAGGAGCAAAAACCTTCGTCAAGGATTTTGTGATCTCCTAAGGCGGCGCCTTTTGCAAGTTCATCGCAACGTTCGTTTTCAGGGTGACCTGCGTGACCTTTTACCCAGTTAAATGAGATTTGGTGACGTGAGCACTCTTCATCTAGGCGTTGCCATAGATCCTTGTTTTTGACCTGAGCCTTTGTACTGGAACGCCAGTTATTGCGTTTCCAGCCTTCAAGCCATGAAGTCATGCCATTTTTTACATACTGGCTATCGGTAGTAATAACTACCTTACATGGCTCTTTAAGAGATGAAAGCCCTTCAATTACTGCCATTAATTCCATACGATTGTTAGTTGTATGGGTGAATCCTTGGGCAAGTTCTCTTACATGTTCCTTGTACTTTAAAATAACACCATAGCCACCAGGACCTGGGTTACCTAAGCAAGAACCATCTGTATAGATTAGTACTTCTTTCATATAAGCCTATATTAAAAGGAGTTAATGGAAGAAGTTAACCTTCCTAAATATGCATACTTAGCAGTAATATGCACTAAAATTCACAAGCGGTATTATAACAGAAATATACCCTAAAAAATTTGCACGATAAATCAACAAGATAAAGTGTAAAATAAGGAGTCTGGTATAATTATTAATGTAATAATTGTGAAACAAGCCCATTTTTCTGTAATAATGACTAATAAACTTTACAAATAGATCATAAGTGAAAAAGGTCATTTTTCTAACTTGTTGTAATACATAGCATTAAAAAAGGTGAAATTTAGCTCACTTTATAGAAAAAAATTATACAAAATGAAAAAAAATGTATAAAAATTGTCATTTTGGGAAAAATTATAAAATGGCAAAAAGAACGCTTTCAAGGTAAAATGAAGCTATAGATTAGGAGATAAACGATTGAAAAGGCAAGTTGCTTTAGATACAGAAACTACAGGTAAGTCTGATGACGGTACACCTGGTGAGCACCGTATCATTGAAGTAGGTTGTGTCGAGATTATCGATAGAAAGATAACAGGCAGACAGCTTCAGTTGTACGTAAATCCAGAGCGCCCTGTAGATGAAGAGGCTTTTGAGGTTCATGGTATTTCCAATGAATTCCTATCTGATAAACCAAAATTCAAAGATGTAGCAGATCAGCTTATCGATTTCATTCGTGGTTCTGAATTACTCATCCATAACGCTAAGTTCGACGTAGGCTTCTTAAACAAAGAGTGGGAGCTTTTAAAATTAGGTGAAACCACAACCGAGATGGCAAATGTGGTAGATACCGTAGCTCTTGCAATGAGACTGTGCCCAGGACACCAGGTTAACTTAGATAACTTATGCAATATCTATGATGTAGACCGATCAGCTCGTACCACACATGGAGCGTTACTCGATGCTCAGATTCTAGCCGAAGTTTATCTTGCGATGACAGGTGGTCAGGGATCACTCGATTTTGCTGATTCATCACAGGCATCTACAGTCCGCTGGAAAAGACCACAGGGTGTGGTTTTACCAAAAATGCAGGTTGAGCCAGACAGATATTGCGTACATATTGATAAAATGATTTCCTTAGCCCAGGCACGTCCTCTCGTAAAGGAAGAGGGGAAGCCTCCAATGGCTGGAAGTACCTGGTCAAAAGACTTTGATATGCCATACCTTGAAAAGGGTGAAGAGGAAGGTAAAAAGGAATACAAAGGAAGATTGAAAGTTCAAAAAGATGAAATGGTTAATAAACTTCTAACCAAAGAGCAGCAAGATCTGTTAAAAGCCTATCAAGAAAAAGATCAAGAAGCTTATTTAGAGTGGGAAGATAGAGTAATGGGGCGAAAGTAGGAGATATTATGTTATCCTTTAATGTATTAGATGATTTAAATGAAGAACTTGAAGTATTAAAGAAGTTTATTGCTCAAAAAGATACTAAAGATTTAATTGAAAAAGCAATTGAGATCATGTCTGATTCAATTAAGAATAACGGCAAGATCATAAGTGCAGGTAACGGCGGCAGTATGTGTGATGCAATGCATTTTGCCGAAGAGTTAACAGGCAGATACCGTAATGACAGACCGTCATATCCTGCAATTGCTATTTGTGACCCAAGCCATCTGACCTGTGTTGGAAATGATTATGGCTTTGACTATGCCTTCTCTCGTTTCCTTCAGGGCATGGGATTTAAAGGTGATGTTTTCCTTGGAATTTCAACTTCAGGTAATTCTAAGAACATCATTGAATGTTGCAAAGTATGTAAGGAAAAAGGCATTAAATCTGTATTGCTGCTTGGTAAGGACGGTGGCAAGTTAAAGGATGAATGTGACCTTCCAATTATCGTACCTCACTTTGGCTTTGCTGACAGAATTCAGGAAGTTCACACTATGATTATTCATATCATGATTAGAGGTATTGAGGATTCACTTAAAGCCTAATAAACAAAAAGCCCCAGATAGGATTTCCAGTCTGGGGACTTTTAGTTTTCAAATCTATTTTACTGATTTGCCTGATAGAAATACAGATCCTGTTCAAGTCTCTTTAATCCAAGAGCTTTAGTGCAATCATCATTTGA
>JAAYPN010000056.1 GCA_012519775.1 Aeromonadales bacterium
ATAAATAATAGCTATAAGTTATAAATCTTTATTTTAATAAAAAGAAGCTGAATATGACTCTTACTCAATTACGTTACGCTATTACCATTTCTGAAATCGGATCATTTAACAAAGCAGCTCAGATTCTATATGTGTCACAGCCTAGTTTATCTAATGCCATACGTGACCTTGAAGAAGAGTTTTCCATCAGTATTTTTCACCGTTCAGGTCGTGGTGTTTCACTGACAAACGACGGCATTGATTTTATTACCTATGCCCGTCAGGTATATCATCAGTATCAGTCCTTATTAGACAAGTTCGGTAAAAACGCCACCATAAAAAAGAAGTTTGGTGTATCCACTCAACATTATTCTTTTGCCACCAAATCCTTTGTGGAGATGGTTAAGAAGTTCAATACAGCAGAGTATGAGTTTGCTATTCGTGAAACCAAGACCCGTGAAGTGATTGATGATGTAAGCACTCAAAAAAGTGAGATTGGCATTCTTTATCTGTCAAACTTCAACCGCAATATGATTTTAAAGCTTCTAAACTCAGCTGATCTAGATTTTGTGCACTTAATCGACTGCCAGGTTTATGTGTACTTATATAAAGATCATCCTTTAGCTTCGAAAAAGATAATCACCTTCGCTGATTTATCAGATTATCCATCACTATCCTTTGAGCAGGGCGATTACAGCTCCTTCTACTTTGCCGAAGAGATTTATTCAACTAAAGAGTATAAGCGTACCATTAAGGTAAACGACAGAGCCTCGATGCTGAATTTGATGCGCGGTTTAAATGGCTTTACCTTATGCTCAGGCATTATCTGTGAGGAGTTGAACGGCGGTGATTATATTGCTGTTCCATTCAAACCTGACGCAGGCGATGTTGATGACAACATGGATATTGGCTACATCGTAAAAAAGAACCTGATCTTAAGCCGCATGGGTAATTTATATATTGAGGAAATCAATAACTACTTCCGTAAATACAATCTGTTATAGCATTTTACTATTACTGACTATTTATAATTAGTATTAGACAATACATGTAAAATATAAGATACTGCACTCACAGATTAAAAGGTAATCAAAAGAAATTTGATTAGCGCTGCAGTATCTTATTTTCTGAGAAACAGACTCAAGATACTTCTACCTTTTAATTCTAAAAATTTAAACACTGATTTTTTTAATTAGAAGGTAAGATTATGTACGATTTCCTCTGGCACGGCCGTGGTGGACAGGGTGCTTTTACAGCAGCAAGACTACTTGGCAGTGCCTACTCCTTAAACAATCAGAATCATTACGCACTTGCTTTCCCATCATTTGGTCCTGAAAGACGTGGTGCACCTATCAGAGCTTTTACAAAGCTTGATACCAAAAAGATTGAAGACAGATCAATAATTTCAAAGGCTGATTATCTTCTGTTCACCGATGACACTCTGTTTTCAGATGCAGCTTTCGATGAGCTAAAAGAAAACGGCAAGATCATTTTATGCACTAAGAGAATTATTACAGACAGTCGCATTGTCACCATTGACGGTGTCTCACTTGCTCTAGAGTATTTAGGTCTTCCAATTACTAATACAGTTCTTTTAGGAGCACTAGCTGCAATCTTTAATGACATTTCAATTGACTATTTGAATCATGCAATTGAAAACACACTGCCTCCTAAATTACAGGATAAAAACAAAGCCCTGATAGCTGAGGCTTATAAAAGAGTTTTAGAGGCATAAATGAAAGTAGAACTTTTAAAAAGAGATATAGATAAGTTATCTGATATTCCTTTTGCTCCATTTGCAAGACCTGGTCTTACTACAGTAAACAGCGGCTTTAGAACAGAAAAGCCTGTGTGCGACAGAACAAAGTGTAACAGTTGTAACCTCTGCTATCTGTATTGTCCTGATGGCGCTATTGTAAAGGATGCCAAGGGCATTAAGTTTGATCTTGATTTTTGTAAAGGCTGTCGCATCTGCAAAAAAAATTGCAAAAAAGGCGCAATTTCCTTTGAGGTAGAAAAATAATGGCACGTAAATTCTTATCAGGAAATGAAGCTTTTGCCTATGGAGTTAAAAAAGCAAGTCCACATGTTATTTCAGCTTATCCAATCACTCCACAGACAACTGTAGTAGAGGCATTAGCAACCTTTGTGGCCAAGGGCGATTTAAAAAGTGAGTTTATTCATGTTGAGTCTGAGCACTCAGCTCTATCAGCTGCAATCGGTGCAAGTGCAGTAGGCGCAAGAACCTTTACAGCAACTTCATCACAGGGGCTTTTATACATGGCTGAGTGCTTAACTTATGCATCAGGCGGCAGATTCCCGATTGTAATGATGAATGCAAACCGCTCAGTTGCACTGCCATGGAATATTTATGGTGATCAGAGAGATTCTTTATCTTTATTAGACACAGGCTGGATCCAGGCATATGCAAGGGATGCGCAGGAGGCATTTGATCTGGCTCTGATGAGTTTTTACATTGCAGAGCACAAGGATGTATCAACTCCATTTATGGCTAATTTAGACGGCTTTACTCTAACTCACACCTACGAGAGTGTGGAGATTGCTGATGACAAGACCGTAGATGAGTTTTTACCAGCATTCAAAACAGAGAATAAGCTTGATCTTGATGATCCTAAGAATCTTGGATTCTCAGCAGGGCCTGATACTAATACTGAGTTTAAGTATCTAGAGCATATAGGTGTTCAAAATGCTGTAAAAGTGATTTTAGAGTGTGAGGACAGATTCTATAAATACTTTAACCGCCGCTACACAGGTCTTGTAGAAGAATACAGATGTGAGGATGCTGATTTTGTAATCGTAACTTTAGGTACAGTTGCAGGTCTTGTACAGGATGTAGTAGACGCTTTAAGAGCTGAAGGTAAAAAGGTCGGTTTATTAAGACTTCGCTATATAAGACCATTCCCAAATGAGGAGATTGCAAAAGCATTAAAGAATGTAAAGGCAATTGGTGTACTTGAAAAGGATATCTCATTTGGTAATGAGGGCACAGTCTACACCAATGTTAACTCAGCTTTAAAGAAAGCTAATTTAACTTTAAGAAGCTCAAATTACATCGCAGGCTTAGGCGGCAGAGATATCAGCAAGGATGAGATTAAAGACATCTTTAATGATCTTAAAGATTCGGACTCAAAAGTTAAGTTTATCGGTCTTAAGGGAGAATAAAAAATGGCAGTAAACGTTAAGACCATTTCAGATGATGAACTGTTCTTTGGCCATAAAGCCTGTCAGGGTTGTGGTGGAGCATTAGCTGTCCGTATAGCCTTAAAGATTTTAGGCAGACGATCGGTTGCTGTAGTTCCAGCAGGCTGTATGTCAGCTGTAGGCTTTAACTATCCGCAGCTATGCTTTGCAAATAACGCCATTATTTCAACCTTTGCTGGCACTGCTTCTATGATGACCGGTATTGAAGCTGGTTTAAGAGCTTTAGGCAAAAAGGATTTTCAGGTTGTTGGTATCGCAGGTGACGGTGGTACAGGTGATATCGGTATTCAGGCATTATCAGGTGCAATAGAGCGTAACGATAACGTTTTATACATCTGCTATGACAATGAGGCTTATATGAATACCGGCACTCAAAAGAGTACTTTAACTCCATTTGGTGCCCGTACAACAACTACACCTGTAGCTACAAATGCACACGGTAACCGCTCCTACAAAAAGAATATGTTTGAAATTGTAGCAGCACACGGTATTGCCTATGCAGCTACTGCAAGCGTGGGATATCTGCCTGATTTTATGAAGAAGGTAGAGAAGGCAATGTCCATACAAGGTACTAAATACCTGCATGTGATTGCACCATGTCCTACAGGCTGGGGAGTTAAAACCGAGGACTGCATCGAGGTTGCAAAAGAGGTCGTAGATTGCGGTCTCTGGTATCTTGCTGAATTTGAAAACGGGGAGTTTACCTTAAACAAGGACTTCAAAGAATTTTCAAGTGTAGAAAACTACATTAAAAAACAGGGACGTTTCAAACATTTATCTGACGAGGAAATCGACCTTATCAGGAAGTCTAGAGACGATAAGTGGAAATTTATTAATAAGTATTTTAACAAAGTAACAAAATAGAGGATTCCAAGAAATGGCAATCAATAACTCAAAATATTGGGATGAAAAGCTAGAAACTCAGTCTAGAGAAGATTTAGAGGCAAATCAGCTTAAAGATCTTAAGGAAATCGTGCAATTTGCTTATGACAACGCTCCTTACTACAAGAGATCATTTGATGAAGCAGGTGTTAAGCCATCTGATATCAAGACTCTAAAGGACATTGAGAAATTCCCATTTATCAATAAAAAGACTCAGCGTGACACTCAGGGCGTAGGCTCATTTTTAGGCGAGCTTTGCGCAGTACCTGAGGATGATGTGGTATTTATTTCAACATCATCAGGTTCAACAGGTGTTCCTACAATTTCTCCATTTACAGCTAAGGACTTTGATGAGTTCCAGGAGACTGAGGCTCGCTGGTTCTGGCAGGTAGGTGTTCGCCCACAGGACAGATATGTTCATGCATTAAACTTCTCTTTATATGTAGGTGGCCCTGATGTAATCGGTGCTCAGAAAACCGGTGCTTTATGTATCTGGGGCGGTACACTACCATCAGAGAGATTATTATGGGTTCTAAAGACCTATCAGCCAACTGTTATCTGGACATCTCCTTCATATGCATGGCAGTTAGGTGAGAAGGCTCTAAAGAGCGGTATCGATCCTAAGAAGGATCTAAACATCAAGACCATCATCGTAGCAGGTGAGCTAGGTGGTTCAATTGACGCAACTCGTAACGCAATTGAAGAGATCTGGGGCGCACAGGTATATGACTTCTACGGTCTGTCAGATATTTTTGGTGCCTGCGCTGCAATGTGTGAGTATAAAGATGGTTTACATATTGCTGAAAACCATATTCTTGTGGAAACTGTTGACCCTACAACAGGTGAGGTACTACCTCCAGGTTCAAAAGGTGAGTTTGTATTTACCACACTAAGAAAGCACGCTCGTCCTCTAATCCGTTTCCGTACAGGTGATATCGGCTGGATTGATACTTCTAAGTGCAAGTGCGGTCGTACTCATGGCAGAATCCATGTGTTAGGCCGTAAGGATGACATGTTCATCGTCTCAGCTGTTAACGTATTCCCATCAGACGTTGAAGCTGGTATCAGAAGCATCAAGGGCATCACCGGTGAGTATCTGATTAGAATCTTTGAAAAGGACTTTACCTGCAAGTATTCAGTTGAAGTTGAGAAGAAGTTTGATAACAAGGATTCTGACGAGGATGTAGCAGATTTAGTAAGCAAGTCTCTAAAGGCAAGAATCGGTGTTAAACCATATACAGTGGTTGTTCACAAGGATGGCGGCCTGAATACACGTTCAGAGCACAAATCAAAGCGTGTTATTGATGAGCGCACTAAAGCACAGTCTTAATTATCTCTAAATTCAAGTGGTATTAACTGCTCAAAGCAAAACAGGTGACACTCGGTCACCTGTTTAACGTCATACTTAATCAGAATTAAGCTTTTGCAAATTTAATCTGTCTTTTATGCAGAAGTGCAATTAAAAGCAGCATTAAGACTAATGCACTGCTAAAGCTATGTAATAAGCTGTAGCTAAAGCTTGCAATGATATATCCAATAAAGGCACAAACAGCAACTACAGCTGAGTATGGTAATTGTGTGTATACGTGCTCAATATGAATACAGCCGGCACCTGCTGAAGACAGTACAGTGGTATCTGAAATAGGAGAGCTGTGATCACCAAAGACAGAGCCTGCTAGAGTTGCTGACAGACTGATGATTACAAGCTCAGAGCCTGATGTAGGATCGATGCTTTGTGCTACTAAAACAACGATTGGAATTAAAATACCGAATGTACCCCATGCTGTACCTGTTGAGAATGATAAGAAACCTGCAATTGCAAAAATAACAGCAGCTAGAATTGCACCAACGAAAGAAATATAGTTTTGATTGCACTAATTTTTGGAAAAAATAAAACCACCATGCGGTGGTCTTATCATAAAGAATATCTCTATGCTACTGATGCATCACTAGCATCCATCTTGGCTTCAGATTTTGAATCATCACCTTGAAGCACTTTCTTGGCATTTTCTGATGATAGCTCCTGTTGTGCCTGAGTCAGCTGTTTTTGAGCCTGGGCTGCAACTTTCATATCCTGACTTGATGGCTGAGCAGGCGCATTGGCTGCCTTAATAACAGTCTTCATCTTATCGATGGTCTTTTGAGGGGAGCTCTCAGGAGCTATGTCAATAGACACCGACCCGTCAGTTACGTACTTCTTGCCGTCAGGGCCCTGCTCGTATGAGTATTGAGGTTGACCTGCATATGAGCCTCCAGCTGCTTTATGTGCTTGCTCATGAACGCGTACTTCATTGTCTCTTGCTTTCATGCTAGATACTTTTTTCTGCTCATCATCAGTCATGTACTCACCATTTTGTTTGGTGTCATTACCTTTCTGCTTTAGCTCCTCCTGTTCTTTTTCTTTAGCTTTCATAGAAGGAGTTTTGGCTTTTTCTTTATCTTCTTCTTTTACTAAAGCTGCATCTTCAGCAAAGTTTTCTGCAGGTGCTGGCTTTTCATCAAGGGTACGACCTACTTCGCGTGAAGCATTGAAGTAATTGTCTGGAGTATTTTGCAGATAAGCTTTTAGAGCTTTTGAGTATTTCTGACCGTTCTCATCATAAGAACGATGTTTTTCAGACTTGGCGTTTAGCGTTACCACATCATCCTGAAGGGTATCTTTCTTTTGCTCGTCTTCTTTGCGGTTACCAATCAAATGGGAATTAACACTTCTGTCCTGAGCTGATTTAATCTCAGAACCTTCTATAAAGCTATAGTTAGTGTTAATTAGTGCCATTTTAATATTCCTCATATCTACTTAACGGCAATGGCTTTAACTAACTTTAGGAAAATTTAAAAAATAAATTAAAAAAAATTAAATACATAGAAAAATATTTATAAATCAGATAATAAGTGAAATATAAGAAATGAATTTGAGGAGAGTATTATCGCGGTGATGAGCACCGCGATAGAGTGCTAATGTTTAAACAGCTTCGTTAAACATCACAGAAATTGATTCGTCATTGTTGATACGACGAATTGCTTCAGCTAGGGTAGAAGCAAGTGAAATGTATCTGAACTTGCCTGTTGCCTTGAACTTCTCGGTTGCAGGAATTGAGTTGGTTACAACGATTGAATCAATTACGCTGTCCTTGATGTTCTCATAAGCACTGCCAGATAGAACTGGGTGAGTGCCATAAGCGGTAACAGACTTAGCACCGCTAGCCTTAAGAGCTGCAGCTGCCTTGCATAGGGTACCACCAGTATCAATTATATCGTCAACGATGATACACTCTCTGTCCTTAACTTCACCGATTAGGTTCATAACCTCAGATACGTTAGGACGTGGACGACGCTTATCGATAATAGCGATATCAGCATCGTTTAATAACTTAGAGATAGCACGTGCACGTACAACACCACCCATATCAGGTGATACGATGCATGGATTCTTAAGATCTAAGCTCTTCATATCTTCAACAAATAACTTTGATGAGTAGCAGTTGTCTACTGGAACATCAAAGAAACCCTGGATCTGTTCTGCGTGTAAATCAACAGTTAGAACGCGATCAACACCAACGCTTGATAGAAGATCAGCTACAACCTTTGCAGTGATAGGCACACGAGCTGAACGAACACGTCTGTCCTGACGAGCATAACCGAAGTAAGGAATTACTGCAGTAATACGGCCAGCTGATGCACGACGCAATGCGTCAATCATTACTAATAACTCCATTAGGTTGTCATTAGTTGGTGCACATGTTGACTGAATAATAAAGGTATCACAACCACGAACACACTCATTAATCTGAATGTGAACTTCACCATCAGAGAAGGTGTCTACAGTTGCATTTGATAAGTTTGTATAAAGACATTTTGCAATTTCGTTTGCAAGTTCTGGTGTAGCATTACCAGCAAAGAGTTTTAAATCAGACATTGGATATCTCGATTACTAATGAAACGGTGTGCACATTATATACAATTTTTGTTTCATTAATCATATTTTGTGAAATAAGTTTTCTATTTTTTATCTAATAATTGACTTATAAAGCTTGTTTACTTAATGGCAATGCTGTATATGCGCTGATGACAACTAATTTTGATGTTATTTAATGCAGGATCGTTTTAAGGCAGGATATGAATATCAAATGACCTGGTAAAACCAGGTCATTAAAGATTAGTGAGCTAAAGTTTTAGCGTTTTCTTTACGCAAGGCTGCAGCAATCATCTGCGCATTCTTTTCTTTGCGCTTCTGCTTGCGTACTGTCAGTACCCATAAACCAAATGCAAAGCAGGATACTACAAATACAATCACAGATGCTAGAGCGTTAATCTCAGGTGACAGACCACGACGAACGCTAGAGAAGATCAGCATTGGCAGAGTAGTTGAGTTTGGACCTGCAACGAAACTTGTGATAACAAGATCATCTATTGACATGGTAAATGACAACAGGAAGGCTGCAACTTCTGCTGGCATGATAGCTGGCAGAATAATCACAAAGAATACCTTCATAGGACCTGCACCAAGATCTTTTGCCGCCTCTTCAATTGATACATCAAGTTCAACAATGCGTGAACGGATAACCACTGTAGCATATGCAGAGCAGAAGGTTACGTGTGCAATCCAGATGGTAATAATACCTCTGTCAGAGAACACCGGTATGATGTCGCCTAATGTTACAAACAATAGCAATAGTGCAAGACCTGAAATTACCTCAGGTAAAATCATAGGTGCTGTCATAAACAGTAAGAATGCACTCTCACCCCAGAACTTATGCACACGAACCATTACAAAGGCAGCTAATGTACCTATAACAACTGAGGTAATAGCTGACATGAATGCAATGGTAAGTGAAATACCAACCGCAGTAATAATTGCTGAGTTGTTAAATAAAGTCCTGTACCACTTCAAAGAGAAGTTGGTCCATACAGTAACCATCTTTGACTCATTGAATGAGTACACAATCAGAGTCATGATTGGCAGATACAAGAAGGTTAGTGCAATTGCAAGAATTAGCGCTCTTAATAAGAAGCTCTTAGTCTGTTTTTTCATAGTTATACCTGAGCTCCTTGTTTACGCTGGTTTTTAAAGAACCAAATGATAGGAATTGCCATGATAGTCAGCATAGTAATTGCTACAGCTGATGCTAAAGGCCAATCGCGGTTATTGAAGAATTCCTGCCATAGAATCCTACCAATTAGAATAGAATCCTTACCGCCTAAAAGCTCAGGAATTACGTACTCACCGATTGCAGGAATAAATACAAGCATAGCACCTGCAATGATACCGCTCTTAGTCTGTGGTACCAGTGCGTTAAAGAAGGTCTTTACAGGTTTGCAGCCTAAGTCCTGTGCCGCCTCAATTAAAGAGTAATCCACTTTCATTAAAGCAGAGAACAGAGGCAGTACCATGTATGGCAGGTAGCAGTAAACGATACCTACATAAACTGCAAAGTCAGTCTGAAGCATGTAAATAGGATGGTCAATTACACCGATTGTCATTAGAATGTCATTGATTAGGCCGTCACGCTTTAGAATGGTCATCCATGCATAGATACGAACAACAAATGAGGTCCAGCTTGGCATGATTATCAGAATAAATAGAATATTTCTTGTAGCACTTTTTGAAGTTGCTAAAGCCCATGCAATAGGGTAACCGATAATCAGGCACAGGAAAGTAGAGAAGGCTGCAACATGAATTGACTTCAAGTAGGAGCGTAAATATGTACCATCAGGATCGGTAAAGATATTTGTATAGTTTTCAAGATGCAGAATAATCTGCATAGCACCATCTTCAAAGGTGATAATTGGAGAGTATGGTGGTATTGAGATCTCTGTAATTGAAAAAGAAATCTTGAAAATAATTAAAAATGGAATCAGGAAGAACAGAATCATCCATAAGTATGGAACAAAGATGATTGCTCTTTCTCTCCATGATATTTTTTTCTCAGGTACAAAGCGTGGTGGTGGTCTGTGACCCTTGGAACCTGGGCGCTTCATAGTGTAAGAGCCTACATTAACTACTGCCATATGAGTTTTTGCCTAAACTTAGAAGGTTAATGCAATACATGATTCAGGATCCCAGCTTAGGTATACCTGATCATCCCATGTAGGAAGACCTACTTTGAATCTGTCAACATTAGGTAATGTTGAGGTAATGATTCTTCCAGAAGGTAGACGTACGTAGTAAATAGAAATATCACCAAGATAAGCAATATTCTCTACGATACCGACACACCAGTTAGTCTCTTCTTCAGGCTGCTCGTGAGAGATGTAAACCTTCTCAGGACGAAGCGCAATAGATACAGGCATACCGTCTGCAATATCAATATCATGCTGTAATTCAATAGGGCATGGGAAATCGTTACACTGAATTAAAGAACGTTTCGGGCTTGATGTGGTCAGTGCACATTCAAACATGTTTACAGAGCCGATGAACTCTGCTGAGAACTTACAGTTAGGGTTTTCGTAGATTTCACGAGGACCGCCAATCTGCACGAACTCACCACGATCCATAATTGCAATTCTGTCAGCCATGGTCATAGCTTCTTCCTGATCATGGGTAACCATTAGACAGGTAACACCAACTGAGTTGATGATATCTACAAGCTCAAGACGCATCTGCTCACGAAGCTTCTTATCAAGTGCACCCATAGGCTCATCTAGTAAAAGCAGACGAGGCTCTTTAGCAAGTGATCTTGCAAGAGCAACACGCTGACGCTGACCGCCAGATAACTGATAAGGCTTTCTGTCTACGTACTCTTCCATGTGCACAAGCTTTAACATCTTGTCTACACGCTCATTGATTACATCACGTGGAAGACGTTCCTGCTTAAGACCAAAAGCGATATTCTGTCTTACAGTCATATATGGGAATAGAGCATATGACTGGAACATCATGTTTAATGTTCTCTTGTATGGAGGTAAATCCACAATATCCTCACCATCAAGAATGATGTGGCCGGCACTTGGATGCTCAAAGCCTGCTAGCATTCTTAAAAGGGTGGATTTACCGCTGCCAGATGAACCTAATAAAGCAAAGATCTCACCTTCGTAGATTGTTAAATCAACGTTGTTTACCGCTGTGAAATTGGTGAAGTTCTTTGTTAAGCCTTTGATCTGAAGAATAGGCTTTTTATTCTGCTCCTGAGGAGAAGCTTTCTTGCCAGGTAATTCACCTGGTCTGTGAGATTGTTTAGCTTGCAATGCTTCATTATTCTTTACTGAAGCGCTCGCACTTGCTGCTGTAGCATTTAGTGGGGTTACGTTTTCCACGCGGCAAATTCTCCTGCATAGAGTAAAAGTAAACTTGATGTTTTTTCGCTGATCTTAAAGCAAAAGTGTAACTAGTCAATCATTTTTTTTGGTATCATGAACCCAAGAGCGAAAAAACACATAAATAATTAAAAATAATTTATTTAAGACATTGAAGTTAAAATAAAAAGTCAGATATTTATTTTATTAGGTCCATTAAATATTTTTAGTTAATTATGTGTTAAAAATTCAGCTGTTTTTGTAGTGAACTAAAAGCATGGAATTTGTAAAAAAAATACACGACACAAAAGTATTCATCGGTTACAACCAGGAAAACAATGTCGGTCGTCATATTAAATATTCAGGCGGTTCAAGAGTACTTGTAAACTACTCAAAGAATAATCCTAAAGTCATCTGTCTTATTGATAAGATCAAACGTTCTTTAAAGGCTGCAGGTCTAGATTTTTTTGAGCTTGCAAGCGACAGTCCTAATCCACGTATTGAGAACATCTTTGACGGAATCAAGCTTTGTAAGACAGAGCACCTTGATTTTGTGCTCTCAATAGGCGGTTTATCTGAATTTGCAACATCAAAGCTTGTTGCTGCTGCAAGTTTGTACGATGACAACTTCTATAATCTGTTCCATCCTGATACTGAGGTTAAAAACGCGCTGCCTGTAGGTATCATCTCCACCTCAGTGTGCGGAGGTAATGCCTTTACTTCCCGTGCTACAGTAAGTCAGAGACTTGATGACAAGTCACTGACCTTCTACTCATGCATGTCCGAGGTTTTAGTTCCAAAGTTTGTCATCTGCAACGCCGAACTTACAAATTATGATGAGCAGCCACTTGAGACTAACATCTCCCGTCTTGTAACACTTTTAATCTACAGATATTTTGAGTCAACTTTTCACAGCTCACTTTTATCCGAGAATCTGTCACTAGCTAATCTAAAGACAGTTTTATCCCTATATGAAAAGATCAAGGAATGCCCACTAAATCTTACCTATATTGAGAACATTATGGTATCAAGTATCATTGCAAATACAGGCTTTGTTTACGATAAGATGAGAAATGATCCTATTATTCATATTGCAAAGGCTGTAGTAAGTGTCTTTGACTGCAGTTTAGATAAGGCTTTAGCTTTAGTTACTATAGGTTGGCTTGATTTTGTAATGCACAAGCATGCTGTGTCCATTGCAAAGCTTGGCAAGGAAGTGTTTATGCTAGATTATGAGTTTTATAATCCTGTGATCTCAGCAAAACACACTGTAAATGCAATTAAAGACCTGTACTCAAAGCTAGGTTATCCTACCACTCTCAATATGTTAGGGGGAGATGCCTCAACCATTGAGAAAATAATCTATAAACTAGGATTCCCTGAAAGACAGCATTTAGACAGCACTGAGGCTTTAGATCAGAAAGAGTGCGAATCTTTACTTGCTCTTACTATGGAATAAAAACACTGAAGGTGGCATTTGCCACCTTCAAAGTTATGATAATGATTAAATTTTTTCAACAGGTTTGGTCACGGTCTCTTTGTCTTCTACCTTTTCCTTTTTATCTGTCTTTTTATCATCTTTCTTTACATTGTTCTGAAGAATTTTAATTTCCTCGATATTGACCTTATCTTCAGTCTTAACCTTATCTTCAATCTTGTCTTCATCGTCCTTGATTTCCTCATTTACGATGTCTTCAACAAGTTTCTTCTTTCCTGTACGATCATCTCCTGGAGATAACTCGTTACTGGTGCTTAGAATTGATAAAGCCTCGTCAGTTGCCTTCTCAACAAAGTCCATGTTGTCCTCAGGTCCGATTTCCTTCATTAGAATGTGCACAAAGGTAATCATATTGTTAAAGAAGGTCTTATCAACATGCTCAAATGCCCTGTAAAGATCACCTCCCTTATAGCTGAAGGTAATACCAGGAGCATTTAGGTTATAGAATGTTGATACAGGAATAGGGCACTCATCCTTTAGAGCCTTAAGCGCAATATCAATACCTACAGGTCTTATAAAGCAGTTGTCATTAGCAGGGCATTCGTTTTCGATGCTCAGCTGATTTTCATGATCTTTATTGAATTCTTCAACAGCCTTGTTCAAACGGATATAAAGCTCTCTGTCTTTAGAATTATTGCGGCGTAACTGCTGCTGTGGAATAAAGTCATTACCAAAGAAGATCACAACAGATGGTCTTGGTAATCTTGCAAGCTCATTCAAACGCTCAATCACGGTCTTGATAATGTCGTGATTTGAAAGATCTTCATTAGCGCATTTCTGGATTAAGCCTTCAATTGCAGATTTTAAGTTACCTTTGTAATGATAACTTGCTCTGATGAACAGATCAGAGAATGACAGAACCTCAGCCTCACGTGTGGCATTATAAGGTTCAATCTCGTTAATCTTGCAGAAGAGTGTCTCTCTGTCTTCCATGTAACCTGCTGACTTCTCAATAGCTTTTGCAGCTACATGCTTTAAATTCTCTAAAAGATCTAAAAGATTCAGATTGATGAAAGGGAAGTTAAAGCTCAAATGAACCACATCAGGTGTATTTGGTGAGCGGTTATTGTATGAGTGCATGTAGTTGAAGGTAGGAGCGATTGCGCTGTGAGAAATATTCTGTGCAATCTTGGCGTTAAGCTCTACCTCTTCAATGATCTTTGAGGCGATAAGGGTTGGACTAAAGCCCTTGAATGGCTGCTCGGTATCAGTACCTTCACCTAAAATATAAAACCCAGCCTCAACTTTACCCATGTTAGCGGTGTAAATGTTGATGGTGTTAGGATCTTTTGCCTGTGACTCTGGCTTAAATGACAGTGCAAGAGTTAAATCAATTTTCTCGTCATTGATTAGATTATGAATATATGGAAGACAGGTACGGATACCCTCATGTCCGTCTAATGATTCTGAATCGCAGACAAATAACAGGTTGCAAGGTAGTTCCCATAAACGCTCGGTGTAATACTTAAGCAGAATAAGCATACCGGCAATAGGGGATTTGTTCTCAAAACTGCCTAAACCGTAAATATTGTTTTCATTATTTAAGGCTGCCTTCTGCGCATCTGTTACAGCAATAGCCTTTAACTTTTTCTTTAACTCATCAGACTTGAAGGCGTATGATTTTAAGGTACCGTAGACCTCATTTGACGAGGTATCGGTATTGCATAAAACCACAAGAGTCTGGGTTGTAAGAATATCGCGACGCACAAAAGCTGTAAATGAGTGGGTCTTCTGATCATCATGAGTTACATAATTTAAGTATTCAGGATGATTCTTAAAATAGGTAAATTCAGATACCGTATTATAAATGGTGTGGTTAATCAGTTCATCACCAGATGTTCTGGTAATACTTGGAATAGCAATCAGCCACTTTAGAACTGCAAGGGATTCTTCACAAAAATCTTTTTCGCTTAACACAATATCTCTGTCCTTTTCTAATTATGAGCCAGGGCATTCTTATATAATTCTGTCTTTAATATATAAACTGTTTCTTCAAAACTCTTACGAAGCTTTTTGGCCACCTCAGGACTTCCTGATGGCAGGTCAACCTTTAAAGGATCAACAGCACGGCCGTTTACGTGAACCTCGTAATGAAGGTGTGGGCCTGTTGAGTAGCCTGTATTGCCTGATTTTGCAATAACCTGACCTATGCGCACCTGCTGACCTTTTCTGACATCGTATTTTGATAGATGCATATATACAGTCCGGTAACCACCTTTGTGGGAGATAATAACAGTATAGCCACCACCACGCATGTAGCTTGCATAGGTGACAACACCGTCTGCAGGAGCATAAACAGGGGTACCGATTTTCAGTTTGAAGTCTACGCCATAGTGTGGACGCACCTTACGCAGAATTGGATGATATCTCTTAGGGTTGAATGGTGAATTAACCTTAATCTGACCTGTAATAGGGAAACGCCTGAAGGCTCCTGCTGCAGGTTTATATTCACCCTCTTCATAGAAGAGATGATTCTGTGCATTACGATAGAGGGTAATGGTGCCATAGCGTTTGGTATCAAATACTACAGCTGTCATGCTTACATTAGGTCCAATACCGTTAAACAGTACTCTAAATGAGTCGCCTTTTGATAAACGACGGAAGTTAATCTTGCCCTGATACTGTTTTTTAATGGAGGCAATTTCAGAACGGGAAAGACCTAAACGCTTTGCAGCCTTGTCAAAATTCTCTTTGGCATTGATACTGCCGATGATAAGTCTTGGTCTGTTAGCAAAATCAACCTTTGGTGTCAGATTATCAATAACCCTCTGGTTTTCCTCAGCCTGCTTCTGTGCAAGGAGAGCTTTTTCTCTCTCTTCCTTGTTCTTTAATGCAAGCTGTTCTTCCTTTTCCTTCTGAGCCTGCTCACGCTTCTTCTGTGCCTCAACATAGGATGGCATTGCAGTGGACTCTGTTATATCCTTTGTAGCTGCATTATTGTCAAACTGAGCAAACAGATCTTCACGTGAAACTATATAAGTATTGTTCTGATCATCACGTAAAAAACGAACCTGACGATTGTCAGCCATAGGAATTGCAAGTTCCTGAATTTCGTTTTTCTTATCTATAAGAAACTGCA
Source organism: Aeromonadales bacterium (assembly GCA_012519775.1). GTDB lineage: Bacteria > Pseudomonadota > Gammaproteobacteria > Enterobacterales > Succinivibrionaceae > Succinivibrio. Next base: position 15,894 of record JAAYPN010000056.1, read on the forward strand.
GTTTTGTACCTACCGTCAGGTTTATATCACCTTTCTTGGCAACAGCTACCATCTTCTTTAGCTCATTAGTATCAAGATTCAGGTAGTTGAAGATTTTATAAAGTGAATCGCCCTTTCTAACAGTCTGGGTATACCATTTGCCTTCATGCTGTAGGTACTCATCCTGTCTTGCGTTCTGCTGCTCTTGAGTTTCTTTAATATGAGCAACATTGTCAGGAACAATAATATTTGAGTCTTTATCAAGTGCGGTTATCCCATTCTGTCCAAAACGAGGTCTGTTCAGACTTGGAATGTGGCTTGCAAGGACATCTTCAGATGACTGGTCTTTATTATCAGTTTCACCTGTGGCAAGCAGAGCCTCAGGAATAACATCATCATCGTAGTTTTCCTGTGAGCCTGCAGTTGATGCAATTTCAAGATTCTGCTCAGAATCGGTTTCATTGTTTTTAAGATAATCCTGCTCAAGCTTTCTGTTTTCTTCAAGTCGGCTTGCACTTAAAGCTGAAAAGGGGGAGGCTTCAATAGGGATCAGCTGTCCAAAAGGCAGTGCTAAGAGTACAGAGATAATACCAACGGAAAAAATACCAAAAACGTGTTTGGACGGTAACACAATTGCTCCGACTTCACGTTCAACGGCAATGTAATCTTCCGTTTTATTTCTTGCTGTAATCTTAATATTAATCATAATGCAAAATAATAACACAATTATTTATGCACTAATGTGATTTAATTATACGTTTTATCTAGAGTTTTAGTAAAAAACTCTATTAAGTTTGTATTTTGCAAATTTTAACTGTTATAAAAACCTAAAGTAAGGAATATTGTATAGTTGGTGTTTCAAAGCGTATTAGAAAAAAAATCTGGTTTATGAAAGTTACAACTTTTAAAACAGAAAACTACTTTACCTGTGGATACGTCACCTGTAAAAAAGAAGGATTTTAGTAACTTAAAGCTTTACACTTTATGGTAAAAATCCATATATTACAGAAGTTTAAACGCAATATTTTGTAGTAATATTAAATAAAATCATAAGAGAGCACTCTCTAGTACATCAATAATTCCTTTTATACATATAGTATCTGATAGATACCTGCATCTTTCTTATAAAATACATAGCATTCTGTCTTTTACTATCTCAATCCATTTTTTCTGTATGACTTAGTTAACATATTCAAACTAAAGAAAAGACAAATTATTTGAATGAGTTATTACTCACAGAAATTTATAGTAACCTTATATAAATTAGGCTCTATTAAAAATTTCGGGGTAAAGCATCTTTACCAGGAAATGCAGCTTTAATAAGTAAGGTAAAATAGTCAAAGTCTCTGAGACCGTAAGCCTTACGTTTGAGAACCTTAATCTTGTTGTTAAT
>JAAYPN010000057.1 GCA_012519775.1 Aeromonadales bacterium
TAGTCTAGTTGAAGGTCAGAGCTAATATTTAGGCTCTAACCTTTTATTGTTTGGGAAACGCCGTATGCCGAACGGCACGTACGGTGTTGTGAGAGGAGTGAGAGGTAATCTCTCCTCCTACTCGATTCCTTTAATCAGTTTAATCTTCTCCGCCTTCGTGCTTTTTCTTTCTTTAATTTAGTAAACAACATCTCCAAACAAAGTTTAGTCTTTAAACCTAGCTGATTTTATACTTCTACTTTCTCTAATCTATATGAATTGCCATCTTTTAGTTGTACTTTAAGGTCTTTCATGATTTAGTCTGTTCTAAGTGTTCTATCTTTGGATGACTTCTGTATTGTGTTTTAATAAGAAAAAAATGCAACTTTTACGTCTGCAGTATGTGAATTTATATCTCTGATAGAGGTTAAATCTTGTCAAATGCCTGAGATAAATCTTCTAGAATGTCATTGATGTTCTCTGTACCAATTGAAAGTCTGATAGTACTTTGAGTAATTCCCTGATCTTTTTATTCTGCATCTGATAATTGAGCATGTGTTGTTGTGGCTGGATGAACTACCAATGATTTCACGTCAGCAACATTAGCTAATAATGAGAAGATCTGCATCCTGTCAATGAATTCGAAAGCTTCCTTTTGTCCTCCTTTAATGTTGAATGTAAAAATACTTGCACCACCGTTAGGAAAATACTTCTGATACAGCTAGTGATTTTTGTGCTCAGGTATGATGGAAAGTTAACCTTAGCTACTTTTGGATGATTCGACAAGAAATCTACTACCTTCTTTGTGTTCTCTGCGTGTCTTTCAATGCGTAGTGAAAGAGTTTCTATACCTTGAAGCAGTAAGAAAGCGTTGAATGGAGAAATTGTGGCACCAGTATCATGAAGTAAAATAGCTCTGATATACACTGCAAATGCTGCAGGGCCTACCGCTTCAACAAAAGAAATTCCATGATAACTTGGATTAGCTTCAGCAATTTGTGGATAGTTACCGCTTGCCTTCCAATCAAATTTGCCAGAATCAACAATTATTCCACCTAAGGTTGTACCATGTCAGCCAAGGAATTTAGTTGCTGAATGAACAACGATGTCTGCTCCGTGTTCAATTGGTCTTATCAGATAAGGTATACCGAAAGTATAGTCAACAATAAGTGGAAGACCATGTTTATGAGCAATTACTGCAATTTCATCGATGTTAGGAATATCTGAATTAGGATTGCCTTGTGTTTCAAGATAAATAGCTCTAGTATTTTCCATAATTGCGCCTTCAACTTCTTGAAGTTTATTAGCATCTACAAAAGAGGTTGTGATACCAAAAGCAGGGAGAGTATGAGCTAACAGATTGTAAGAGCCTCCATAAATTGTTTTTTGAGCTACAATATGGCCACCACCTGCAGCGAGTGCTTCAATGGTGTAGGAAATTGCTGCTGCTCCGGATGCAACTGCTAAATCTGCAACGCCTCCTTCTAAAGCTGCAACTCTTTTTTCAAGAACATCCTGAGTTGAATTAGTAAGACGACCATAGATGTTACCGCATCTCTTAATCCAAATCTATCAGCTGCATGTTGAGTATTGTGGAAAACATATGATTTGGTCTGATAAATAGGAACTGCTCTTGAGTCTGTTGCTGAATCTGCCTGTTCCTGTCCAACATGTAATTGCAGTGTTTCAAATCTGTATGCCATTTTAGAATCCTTTAGTAATTTTATTAGTTTTGTTTATTTATAAAAACTATGGGAATGATATTATTTAAAAAATGACTTGATTTCAAATAGTTGGTAATACAGTTTTTTTATACTCTGCTATAGGAATTAACCAATCAAGATTAAGTTCTATAGAAATCGATAATATAAATGACATTGAAAATGAGTATGAACGGTGTAATTATTAGTTACATAGAAGAAATTGACTTTAAAAGATTGGTATACCTTTGTGCTATCATCAAGTTATCTTATTGAGGAGATTTGAATGTTTAAGAAGATTGATAATGCTCTTGCATACAGAGTCTACACTGGTGGTCCTATCATTAACGTATTCAGCATATCTAAAGATGGCGTCTTCGATGGCATGACTGCGGCATGGAATTGTCCTTTTGATACAGATGAGCTGATTGTTGTCATTGATAAAGGTCATACCACAACTCAGAACATTTTAGATACAGGAAAGCTAGTTCTTGCAATTCCTTGTGAGAATAATCTGATAGACTTATTAAAACTTGGTTCTTCTCACGGTAGAGACAACAAGAACAAGATCAGTGAAGTGGTCACAGAAAAGACTGCTAACTTTGAATATCCAATTCTAAAAGGTTCACTTGCATACTTTGAGTGCGTATTAAATGATAAGGCCTTATTTGCAGATAAAGGTATTTGTCTGGCTAAGGTAGAACACGTTTATGTAGAAGAGTCATTATGGGATGACATGGAAGATGCATTTGTTCCAGGCTGCTTTGAAACATTAAGCCATGTAAAGGGCGTAACTTTCTCTAAGGGTGGAAAAATCATTGAATAAGGAAGTACAAGCTGTCGAAGTAACAGAAGAGTTACAAGAACACGTAGTCGAGTTATTCTCAACAATTGCTCAGGAATGTCTTGCAGAAAATGATCCGGATGCTTATCAGCGAGTATTTAAGATCATGAATGACGATGATTATGATTTTGCTTTTGAAGTAAGAGAATTAAATTCAGAAGACGTATTCGATGAAGAGTTAGGAGATTCTGCTAATTTGTACTGTGCTGAAGTACATTTTCTTGCAGCAGATGGTTCATTAAAGAACGATATTCACGTTGTGGATTTGTATTTTATGAAGAACTATAAAGACGATGAGGACCAATCTGCTAGCGCAAATTGGTTCCCTGAAGAATAGATATTAAGGATTGATTGTTATTGGTGTACCAACATCAACTAATGACAGGAAAATGTCTATATCTGGATTTAACAGTGCAATGCAGCCGTTAGTCCAGTCTGTTCTTTGAACAGTCTCGTGGTAGTCACTTCTTGATGGTGGCTGCCCGTGGATCATAATCATTCCACCCGGCTTTCTTCCATATTTACGTGCATTGGCGATATCATTTGAATTTGGATATGAAATATGGATAGCTTTGTAGTAGTTTGAACGCTGTTTAACGTAATCTAAAGTGTATGTACCCTCTGGGGTCTTTTTATCACCTTCAAACTGCTTGTGTCCTACAGGTCTGTCCGATAAGGCAATCCAGAATCTTCTGACTTCATTGCCGTTTTTCATAAGAACCATCTGGTGAGAAGCTTTATTAACGACAACTAAATCAACAAGTTGTTTTTTATACTTTGAAGAATTTGCAATTAAATCATTTTGGAGTAAATTAATAGTATCTCCAATTCTAACATAGTCAAAATCTTCATCAAAAATTACATCTGACGATACTGCCATTGAGAGTAAATCTTCAGGTAAGTTATGATAGCTTTTTGCGTTTGAATTAAAGCTGGCAACTAATAATAAAAAAGAAAAAATTTTAACTAATTTATTCACTTCTTTTACCAAATTGCATTTTTTGTAAGTAGTTCTAAGAATAATTTTATTATATAAAGTAAAATATATAGATAACGAATTATAAACGCATCTAGATAAGTTGTGTGGAAAAAAAGTCGATGTTTGATCAAAATAATAAGAATTTAAGCCTAGAGGGTATCGAGCTTCTGCCTTTACATAAGTTTGCAGAAGATGCATACCTGAATTACTCCATGAACGTAATCAGAGATAGAGCTCTTCCATCAGTCGCTGACGGTATGAAACCTGTTCAGCGCAGAATCGTTTATGCGATGTCAAAATTAGGTATTACCCCTAAATCAAAGCACGTGAAATCAGCAAGAACCGTTGGTGAGGTATTAGGTAAATATCACCCACATGGTGACAGTGCCTGTTATGAGGCTATGGTGTTAATGGCCCAGCCATTCTCATATAGATATACTTTGGTTGATGGTCAGGGAAACTGGGGTGATGTTGAAGATCCTAAATCCTTTGCAGCTATGCGTTACACCGAGTCTCGTCTAGCTCCTTATTCAGATGTTTTACTTCAGGATATTAATTCAGGCTGTGTAGACTGGGTGCCAAATTTCGACGGTACAGTTGATGAGCCTAAGTTTCTGCCTGCAAGATTACCTAATATCCTGTTAAATGGTACAACCGGTATTGCAGTTGGTATGGCAACTGATATTCCTCCACACAATGTCAACGAGATTGCCAATGCAGTAGTTCATTTAATTGATAATCCTGATGCTACTGTAAAAGATTTAATGAAGTTTGTGCCAGGTCCTGATTATTCATGCTCATCAGAGATCACCAATTCTACAGAAGAACTGGAAAAGATGTATGAAACTGGTAAAGGTACTGTAAGACAAAGAGCTGTATATAAAGTTGATCATGATGAAATTGTAATCACCTCATTACCATTCCAGGTTGCAGGTGGTGCAATTGAGCGTCAGATTGCTGATCTGATGACTAAAAAGAAACTGCCTATGGTAGCAAATATCACCAACGCATCTGATCATAATTGTCCATGTAAGATCATTATCACTCCTCGTTCAAAGAGAGTAGATATTGAGTCTTTAATGGAGCATTTATTTGCAGTAACAGATTTAGAGAAAACCTATAGAGTTAACCTAAATATCTTAGGTTTAGATGGAAAGCCTGCTGTTAAGGATTTAAAGACAATCCTGTCAGAGTGGTTATCTTACAGACAGAATTGTGTAACCAGAAGACTGCAGAGCCGTCTTGAAGTTGTTAATAAGAGAATTCATCTATTAGAGGGCTTTATGCTGATTATTCTGAATATCGATGAGGTAATCGAGATAATCAGAACAGAGGATAATCCTAAAGAAAAGCTTGCTCAAAGATTTAATTTAACTGAAGTTCAGGTTGAATATATTTTAGAAACCAAGTTACGTCAGTTAGCACGTTTAGAAGAAATCAAGCTAAAAGCTGAATTAGATAAATTAAACGAAGAGAAAGCAAAGCTTGAGACCATCTTAGGGTCACCTGCCAGATTAAAGACCCTAATTAAAAAAGAAATTCTTGCTGACGCAAAATTATACGGTGATGAGCGTCGCTGCAGACTTGTACAAAGAGAAGCTGCTCAGGCTATGAAAGAGGATGATTTTATTCCAAGTACACCTGCAACCGTTATTCTATCCAAGATGGGGTGGGTAAGAGCTGCAAGCGGTACTGATATCGATGCTGAATCTATGTCATATCGCTCTGGTGATAAGTTCCTATCCAAGGCTAGCGGAAAAAACAATGAGCAGGCAAGTTTCATTACCACTAAAGGCCGTGTTTACTGCGTGGATATTAAGGATTTGCCATCAGCAAGAGGTCAGGGCGAACCTTTATCAGCAAAGGCTTCTCTACAACCTGGCGAGACAGCCTGTCACGTGGTAATCGGCAGAAAGGATAATTCATTTGTCGTGGCAACCGATAAGGGATATGGCTTTATTACCAAGGGTACTGATCTTCAGACAAGAAATAAGGCTGGTAAGGCTTTAATCAACTTTGAAGATGCAAACGTGCTTCAGCCTCTTGAGATTGAAAATGCCGAAACAGATAACATTGCTGTCGCAAGTAAGATGGGTAAACTGCTGATTTATAAGCTAAAGGAATTACCTGCATTATCACAAGGTAAAGGCAATAAGCTTATGAATATCAATGGTGCAAAGCTTGCAATCGGCGCCGATGGTATTGCAGCTATGGCCGTAATTCCAGAGAACTGCTCAATGGTTATTCATTGCGGTAAGCGTGTAATCAATCTGTCTGCAAAGGAAATTGCTGAAAGATTAAGCTCTAGAAGCAAAGCAGGAGATGCCCTTCCTCGTGGTTTTCAGAAGGTTGATTACCTTGAGGTAATTCATCCTGAAGTAGAAGATGGTGGAGTTCAGGAAGCTCCTGTTCCTGATCCAGAATTTACCCTGGATTAAAAATAAAAAAAATCTTTGCACTTATGATGGTGCAAAGATTTTAAAAAACTTCAGAAATCAGGTTTATTTTCTAGCAAATAAACCAAAGCCCCCCGAAAATTGTAAAAAACAGTCTATTTAAAGCAAAAATAGCAATCATTACAATCATCAGAGAAATATCAATCATACCGATTGGAGGAATTACTCTTTGTACAGGTGCTACGAATGGGTAAGTCAGCTGTGCAAAAGTAAATGACCAGTCTCTGGTGCTAGGTAACCATGAGGTTAGAGCCTGAGCTAGCAGTAGGAACAATACTAAATATCCAAAAGTCTTAATGGTTAGGATAAATGGAATAATTAAGTATGGAACTACAACTGGAACCGGTAGGGAAGTTCCACCTAATACCAAATAGAATAGTGATAGGGAGGCTACGTAGGCAATTGCGATGGACACAATAAAGCCACAGTAGAAAAAGCCTTTAAAGTGAATGTTCTTAATAGGAAGAATATTCATAACAGGGTTAGTCAGCTTTACTACAATCTGGGTTAATGGATTGTAATAATCCATGCTTGAAGATTGCATAATGCTTCTTAACTGAAATAACATAATCAGTGCCTGAAACAGCATGATTATCAGGTTTATTGTGGCCATCAATTATTCCTTAAAACAATTTTTCAAATTCGTAGGTTCTATCAAGACTTGCCTGGATTGTGTTTGTCATAGTCTTTTCAAAGTTACCCTCGGTCATTTTGGTTAAACCAGCAAAGGTGGTACCTCCTTTTGAGGTAACTGCTTCTCTTAGTTGAGAAATTTCAGTATTCTGATTTTTCATTACCATCTGAACAGAACCGAATACAGTCTGCTCGACCATTTTTCTTGCATCAGCAGGTTTAATGCCATGACGGATAGCTTCTGTGATTAAAGCTTCCATAAAGCGGTATACGAAAGCAGGACCGCATCCACAAACAGCACCAATTACGTTTAGGGTGTTCTCATCTCCTTCAATGCACTCACCCATGAAAGATAACATCTTTTTGCAAAGCTCTTTACTCTCATCTTCTACAGCTGAATCATAAGCAATGGCAATCACACCAAGACCTAATTTAGCAGGTGTATTTGGCATTATGCGGATGATGTTGTGGGTATCTAGAATTCTGCTGATAGAGGATAGCTTGTAACCAGCTGCCATTGAGATAAACAGCTTCTTTGATAAATCAATGCCACTGTTTTTAAGCTCTTCAAGTACACCTGTTAATATCTGAGGTTTTACACCAAGAAAAACAATATCAGCGTTTTTAGCAGTTTCAATGTTGTCAGTGCTGATGTTAGCTCCCTGTGCCTTGAATTTTTCAAGTTTCTCGATGTGAGGACCGGAAACAGTTAAATCCTTGGCTGCAAAAGATTTGATAATACTCTCAAAGATGCAGGTAACCATGTTACCTCCACCAATAAATGCAATCTTTTTATCCATAGTTTTATTCTTGTACTCTCTAGCCCCAAAAATCGCAGTACCAATACGTACTTCGTTGCTGCCATGCATGATAGCATTTTCTAAATCATGAGTCATTCCCATTGAAAGAATGTCAAAATTGGTGAATTTCTGCTTATAGTTATCAAATAACTCTTTTAAATGAGCAAATTCTTGTGCGATGAGATCTTTATCTAGTGTATCAGTACCGATACCCATAAAGCCGCGCACTTTCAATTTTTTGCACTGTAAAATGGTGTCGATGATTTCATCAATTTCGCTTTCATCACAACCGGATTTCTGATCTTCATGAGAGATATTCACCTGAACTAAAACTTCAAGTGGAGGTAAATCATCAGGCCTCTGATCATTTAATCTTGTGGCTACAATGCTTCTGTCAACACTTTCAACGATATCAAAGTTAGCTGCGATTAACTTGGTTTTGTTCTTTTGAATTGGTCCTATAAAATGCCAGGTAATATCGTTATAACCCTGTGCTTTTAAACTCTGAATCTTCTCTGATGCTTCAACTGCGTAAGACTCACCAAAATGTCTTTCTCCCTGTGCATAGGCTTCTTTTATAAGCCCTTCAGGTTTGGTTTTGCTTACGCATAAAAGATGAACCTCAGTTTTGCTTCTATTAGCCTTATCGCAGGCTGTTTGAATGCTTTGATGAATGGTTTGCAGGTTCTCTTTGATATTATTCATTTCCAATTGACCTTTTTATATTTTGTGACTTTTGTTGTATTATAACTATCTTTAGAATGAACGTAACAATTTTAGGTGGATTCAATGTTTGTTATTGATAACGAGAAATGTTCACAGTGTGGTGAATGCCAGGATATTTGCCCATGCGGTGCTATTGAACAGCAGGCTGATGACAGCTTTAAGATTGACGCTCAGATGTGCTCAGACTGTGCAGCATGTCAGTCAGTATGTCCTTTTGAAGCTATTGAAGAAGTAGAAGACGCAGAGTAATCTCCTCAAACTATAAAAGTCA
>JAAYPN010000058.1 GCA_012519775.1 Aeromonadales bacterium
CTTCTGCTGTCTGTGCTAGAGCAATACCGTCGTTTGCGTTACGGTTACCCTGATTTAGACCATTGATCTGGGATGTTAAACGGTTTGAAATCTGTAAACCTGCAGCATCATCTTTTGCGCTGTTAATACGTAGACCTGATGATAAACACTGGTAAGAAGTATCCAAAAAATTAGTTGGTTAGATAACTGTTTTGTCGTGTTAATAGAACTAACGTTAGTTTTAGATAAAGTGCCATAATAAAATCTCCTGTATTTGATGAATAATTTATTATTTAGTGCACTTGATAGATAATGATTTAAAGGAGATTTAGGAGAAAAATTGAGAAAAACTTTGCAATAAAAAACGGCAATAATTTTTTTTTAATTTATTGCCATTTTTAAGTTTGCTTAAATATTTTTTAGCGGAATAGATCTTCCATATCCTTAGACTTTATAATTCCAATAGCTCTAAGCACTGCATCAGTCCAGGTGAAACTTCGAGATATATGGGAGTATAAAACTTCCTTTGATAGAGAAACACCGATACTGTTTGATTCCTCTATAGCTTCATCAACTCTATGCTCAAACAGATCAAGCACAATTCTGATAATACCACCTAACTGACCGCCACCTGACTGATAGATAGAACATACAGCTTCTAAAGGAAATTCCTTTAGTACATTTTCATATTTATCGTGCAGGAACAGATGAGAATAACGAAGGAAACCTGCGATAAAGCCCTGAGAAACAGTAACATCATCACAAATGTCTTGAGCTAGAAAATCCACTACCTTTGCAAAGTGAAGAGCCTGAATAAAAGGCTCATAATTTACAAGTGACTCATCCTGTTTTACCCCACGCTTTGCCATTACCTCAAATTCTGATTTCAAAAATAAATTGTAGGCAACAGAAATAACCATGTAATTTCTCAAATCATTTGGTGATAAGCCTTGTGTATCACTCAAAGAGGACGCCTGGTTACTTCCTCGTAAGGTTAACGATGTCAGATGTTTTGATGAGATTAAACCTTTCATAGCAGCGCCCATGAAAGGATTGCTTGAAACGATATTTCCTATTTCCTTAATATCGTAAATTGATGAATAAAGCTGAGCAAATGTTCGTAGCATTTCATGCTGCCACTTAGGACGAATGCCGTTTTCATAAGTCAACTCATCAGGCTGAATAATGCCTAATACATATTTATAAGGCTTTATTTCAGATTTTTCAAAGTTAACAATATGATTATCCTGTTTATATCCTATAAGCTCTAATGAAGGGTTTTGCTTTTTTAAAGAATCTATTACAGGATGGTATTCCTCATATTTGTCAGCATCAACGAGTAAATAGCACAGGCATCGTAAAACATCCTCGTTTGAAGCTATATTACCCATCGCATCCACTCGGATGGCAAACTTCATACCTAAGCTGCGAAGTTTTATAATACTCTCTACATATTCTTCGTTTAATTCAATAGAGTTTTCAAGCCACATTACCACTCGTGTAGGGTCATACTTTCTTACCTGTTTTACCCATTGACCTGTAGGTACAGTAGGAAGCATTAAAAACTCTGCATTTTCGGTTAAAACACGGGTATTCCCCACTGTCAGAATATCGCGAAGTAAACTTGGAACGTTTTCCTTTCTGCAAAATCCAAAATCAAATGAGTTTCCGGCTGAAAATTCAAGACAGTAACCACGAGTAATAGAATCCTGATCCTGCAATGCGATACGGGAATAAACACGACACTGCAATGCAGGAGAGGCTAACATATCGTTTACAATCTTTCCACGACTAGACCAAATATCAGGCATTTTTAAATCCTATCACTTTTGTAATTTATCCAGTAGTTTCTGGTGTATTCCATTAAAGCTACCATTACTCATTACAAGAATAGAGGTGCCCTTTGGACTTGCTTTTACAATCTTATCTAGAAGTTTATCAAAATCCTGCTCTACATGAAGAGGCTTTGATGACTGCTGTTCTAATTCTTTTACATTCCAGGTAACATTTTCATTTGCGTACACAAAGGTCTCATCTGCGCACTCAAATGATCCTGCAAGCTGCTCATGATTTGCGCCCATCTTCATTGAATTTGAGCGAGGCTCAAAGACAGCAACAAGACGTTTATCATTGCCAATCTTATTTCTTAAACCTTCAAGTGTTAGTTTAATTGCTGTTGGGTGATGCGCAAAATCGTCATATACACAGACCTCATTCACACAACCTTTAAGCTCCATACGTCTTTTTGGTAATTTGAAAAACGCTAATGATTTGGCTGCAGCCTCTGGAGAAATGCCTGTATAGGTTGCTGCTTTAATTGCCATTAAAGAGTTATGAACATTGTAGGTACCGGTGCAGGAATATTTAACGGAGGTAATATATTTATCACCATCATAAATCTCAAATTCACTACCATCTGCTTTTAGAAGTTTTGCATGTAATGAGTTCTCATCACCTACTTTGCATGTAGGAGTCCAGCAGCCCATATCTACTACCTCATCAAGGTTTCTGTCGTTATAAGGCATTACTACAAGACCTTTTGATGGAACAGTTCTTACAAGATGATGGAACTGCTTTTGAATATCATGAATTGAGTCAAAGATATCTGCATGATCATATTCAAGATTATTCATGATAAGAACTTGAGGGTGATAATGAACGAACTTTGATCGCTTATCAAAGAATGCACAATCATATTCGTCAGCTTCAATTACGAAATACTCACTATCTGTACTTCTTGCTGAAATTCCAAAATTCTCAGGAATACCGCCAATTAAAAATCCAGGATTTTTACCATTATCCTCTAAGATCCAGGCTAGCATGGATGAGGTTGTGGTCTTACCGTGAGTACCGGCTACAGCAAGAACCTTTTTATTTAAAAGATAATGCTCTTCAAGCCACTGCGGACCAGAAACATACTTCAGGTGCTCATTGAGCATGCGCTCTACTACGCTCATGCCTCGTTTCATAACATTACCCACAACAATCAAATCTGGCTTTGTATCCAACTGATTTTCATCAAAGCCCTGAGTTAATTCAATGCCAGCCTGAGTTAATTCATCTGACATTGGAGGATATACGTTTTTATCTGAACCGGTTACCTTAAAACCGGCCTGTTTTGCGATCATGGCAATACCGCCCATAAAAGTACCGCAAATACCTAAAATATGAATGTGCATAATTTCCTTATTCTGTTATTTCTTCTGATTGTCCTGTTGTGTAGCACAGTCTAAATATTTTTTGAATTCGTCTGTGTAACGGAATAATGGCTTACCATCATTATTTTCGATAGTAGCAACGGCATATCCGTTTTTTCTACCCCAATCTAAGGCCTTATCAGCACCTAACACTAGTAAACCTGTATCTAGAGCATCTGATTCAAAAGCTGAATCTGAAATTACAGTAACAGACATTGTCTGATGACTTACAGGATATCCTGTCCTAGGATCAATTGCGTGAGAATAAATGCGTCCTGATTTTTCATCTTTAAAATAGTTTCTGTAAGAACCTGCTGTGGTTACTGCCTTGTCTAAAGCGCATATAGGTACAAAAACTCTTCTTTGAGGAGAGGTAGGGTCTTCAATACCAAGTCTCCATTTTTTGCCCTTGGCATTTGTACCATATGAGCGTGAGGCTCCTGCAACATTCACCATGAAGTTTTTATAACCTTCAATTGCCAGCTTTGCAGCTACTGCATCAGCGCCTAATCCCTCACCTACTGTTGCAAGATCAAGTCTTACATTTGGATCCTTTTTGATTAGATAAGCTTCATTCTCATTTGTTCTTAATTCGAATTTATCAAAGCCAACAATCTGTAAACGCTCGTTGATTTGCTCCTGTGTAGGTGCAGCGCTGTTTTTCTTATCTTTACCAAAGCCCCATAAATTTACTAAAGGCCCCACAGTGATATCGGTTGCATCATCAATTCGACGTCCCTGATATACGGTATTCTGAATGATAAGACTTAATTCTTTTGAGATCTTAAATGGCTCTGTTGAATGAAAATCATTAAAACGATAAAGCTCTGCTTCTTTATCAAAGGTTGAGATTTCAGCGGTAATTCTGGCAAACTCGCCTTCAGCTAGATTTCTTAAAGCCTCTTCGCCACCTTTATAGCCGCCTACTACATTCACTGCGTAAAAAGTTCCCATGGTCTTACCCTGGATAACTGTTGAGGTTTGTTCTGAAACTTTTGTATCCTGCTTATCACAGGCACATATAAAAGGTGCTAATAGCAACAAGGTGGTACCAGTAATTAAAGCTAATACTATTTCTTTCATATTTATCCTTAAGTTAGAGCTATCTCAAAGACATTTTAACTAAATTTTCTGATGTGGAATTGCAGTGTCTTTAATCTTGCATTTAACTTTCTTTTTTGACTGCTTTTTACCGGCTAGTGCGCACATCTGCTGACAGGTGACACATGCGCCATTATCTAAAAGAGCTGATTTTGCCTCATCTTCAGATACTAATGGTTTGCCTTTTAGCACTAAACCAAGACTTAAACCTAATACAAATAACAGAAATACTATGAAACTTGCGATAAAAACCATCATAAGGTAAGGCTCCTAATTTTAACGTTCTTTCAATTTTAGCATGTTTAGAAAAAATATACCTATTAAGAGAAATTTTACCTATTATATAGAGTTTCATGTTTAGGCATTACCATGCGGTTGTGGTAAAATTACCGAAGTTTTTTTATCAATTTAGATTTATTTATTATTTGTAATACAAAAAGGATATTAGGTCTTAGCAATGCGTACAAGTCAGTATTTAATTTCTTCCTTAAAAGAAGTTCCAAAAGAAGCAGCTGTTGAAAGTCACCGTTTAATGCTTCGTGCCGGTATGATCCGTCAGATCGCATCTGGAGTTTATACCTGGTTACCTACCGGTATGAGAGTGCTATCAAAGGTTAAAAAGATTGTTCGTGAAGAAATGGACAAAACAGGCGCTTTAGAAATTGCTATGCCAATGGTTCAGCCTGCAGAATTATGGAAAGAATCAGGCCGTTACACAAAGTACGGTCCTGAACTTTGCCGTTTTAAGGACAGAAAAGAAAACGAGTTTGCGCTAGGACCTACCCATGAAGAAGTTGTAACTGACATAGCTCGTCGTGAGATCAAATCAGCACGTCAGCTGCCAATGTGCCTATACCAGATCCAGAACAAGTTCCGTGACGAAATCCGTCCTCGTTTTGGTATAATGCGCGGTCGTGAATTCTTAATGAAGGATGCATACTCATTCCATATCGATAAGGCTTCTTTAGAGAAGACCTATAACGATATGTACAACGCATACTCAAATGTATTTACCCGTATGGGTCTTGAGTTCCGTCCTGTAGAAGCAGACACAGGTTCAATCGGTGGCAACCACTCTCACGAGTTCCAGGCTCTTGCTGATGCTGGTGAAGATACTATCGCCTGGTCTGACGGTTCTTCATATGCAGCTAATATTGAAATGGCAGAAGCTCTTGCACCTACATATGACAGAGAAGCTCCAAAGGCTGACTACAGTGAAGTTGCAACTCCAGGCTGCCACACCGTAGATGAGGCAGCAAAAGCTTTAGGTTTACCATCTAATCAGGTTCTAAAGAGCTTAATTGTTCATGGCAACAAGAACGAAGATGGCAAGTACGAGCTTGTAATGATATGTCTATGCGGTAATCATGAGCTAAATGAGGTTAAGGCTATTCATATCGATGGCATTAACGATCCTCTAGAAATGGCAACTGAAGAAGAAATCAACGAGTTTACAGGTGCACACACAGGTTCATTAGGCCCTGTAGGTTTCAAGGGTCGTATCCTTGTCGATAGAACTGCAGACAAGATGTCAAACTTTGCCTGTGGCGCTAACAAAACCGGTTTCCACTTAATCAATGTAAACTGGGATAAGGATATTTCAAATTACGAAGTATTCGATTTACGTAATGTTGAAGAGGGTGATCAAAGTCCTGACGGCAAGGGCACTCTTCACTTAAGAAAGGGTATCGAGGTAGGTCAGGTATTCATGCTTGGTACTAAGTACTCAGAGGCTATGAGTGCTACTGTTAAGGATGAATCTGGTAAAGACATTCCTATGATCATGGGTTGCTATGGTATTGGTGTTACCCGTGCAATCGCAGCTGTTATTGAGCAGCACCACGATGACAGAGGTATCGTATGGCCAGAGGCTATCGCCCCATTTAAGGTAGCTATTGTTGCTATTAAGCTAAACAAGAGTGAAGAAGTTAAGGCTACTGCTGAAAAGCTATATGCTGATCTTCAAGCTCAAGGCGTTGATGTTCTGTTTGATGATAGAGATGAGCGTCCTGGCGTTATGTTTGCCGATATTGAACTTATGGGTATTCCTCACATCATCACTGTTGGTGAGAAGAGCCTGAAGGAAGGTTCTATTGAATACAAACTAAGAAAG
Organism: Aeromonadales bacterium; assembly: GCA_012519775.1. Taxonomy (GTDB): domain Bacteria; phylum Pseudomonadota; class Gammaproteobacteria; order Enterobacterales; family Succinivibrionaceae; genus Succinivibrio. Next base: position 6,391 of record JAAYPN010000058.1, read on the forward strand.
ACAGGCGTAAAAGAGAATATCGCTCTTGCTGCTGCTCTTGAGACAATTCTTTCTAAATTAGAGAAATAATCATGAAAAAGAGCGTAAGTGAAGTAATTAACGACTGTTATAAGGTGGCTAACTTTGCAAAGGACGGCTGCCCTGCTAATACTTACGCTCATATGACCTCACTTATAGAGGAGGTCATAGCTATTGCACCTGAGATGAATCAGGACTTCACCGTTACCGTAAACAGCATTGTCAAAGAAATTCTTGCAGCTCAAATGAAAGATGATCTAATTAAAATCTCTGATTTTATAGAATTTGAACTGGTCTACGTTCTTAAGAATTATCAAAAGTAAAATCGCTTTTCTAAATTTCATTCCTTATCTTTTATTTTCATCTACAATAAAATCAGTTTTGATTTTATAAGACAGTTGTATGCAGTTACCTATCTCAAGTAAAGGTGAAATTCAAAAGTTAAATTCAATTTTTGATACTGTCACCATGAGCTATAAATACTATTGGTTTTTAGCAATCCTTGAAGAAATTGAGCAAAGAAAAAAAGACGGAACAGATTTGCTTTTGCCAATGGAGGCTAATCGACTGGCGCTGAGAATGCTTACTCTGGTGTAGTATCCAACTCACTACTTTATGCTTAATTTTGGAATTGGAGAGAAACTCTCAACTGCAGCTTTTGAGCTAAAAACACGCTACAACCTGAGTATCAATGAGAAAAACGATACTCTTTTAAAAGTCTTTGAGGAAAAACTAAAGTCAAAAGATGCTGTCCTTACCTCAACTGTACAACAGTTATTAAAATATGTACCTGTAAAGCTGTTAAAAAACTGGACTCCAAAAGGAATACAAAGTCAGAGCGGATATTCAAAAAAGGAAATTGATGAATTCTACTCAGAACCTAGCAAAAACATGGGACCTTACACGCTTTCATTATCTAATAGCAGACCTGCACGACTTATGGTGCAGCTAAATCCAAAATTTGCTGATTATTTTGTAATTAATCTGCTGATTTTAAAGGATTTCTGCTACTACAATCTGGTGCTGTTTTTAGAGAAAAGAAATCCTGGTGTACCAAATATTGCTCAAAAGATCATCAATAAGCTGGATAGAGATTCTCTTGCAAAGCAAAAGGAATTGTTCGATCAGTACTTTAAGCATCATAAGAACAGTATGACATCCATCTACAATAACAGTCTGATTGATATGAATGACTATGCAATTGATCACTTCATTCCATGGACTTTTATGTACAGCGATCTTATTTACAACCTAGTACCTATTGATAAAACCACAAACTCTCAAAAATCAAATAATCTTCCAAACTGCAAATATATTGAAAAGCTTGCGCTCTTCCATTACGAACTGGTTCAGGGCATAAACTCAGGTATCTTTAAAGCAAAGGACAAAATTGTCACCGACTATTTATCTTTATGGAACAGGGGGCCGAAAGTGGAATTAATTATCCCGTAATTTTACCCATATAATCAAAGTTTATGCTGACTTCGATATTGATATGGAGACTTCATCCCCAATGCTGAATGAGGTCTAAAGCCATTA
>JAAYPN010000059.1 GCA_012519775.1 Aeromonadales bacterium
AGGCTTTATCCGTCTATACTCACTACCAAGCAGAATTCGTGCTATCAACGCTAAAACACAGAAGTAATTTCTGAGTGATTGAATAGATAATACGGTTCAGGGAGGAATCTCTGGGCCGTATTTTGATCTAAAAAAGATGAAATATTAGTCATTATTACGTATTATCATCTTACAAATTTTATTTGAGCAGAGGTGTTTATGGCTCTATGGGGCGGCAGATTTACTCAGGGACCAGATCAGAGATTTAAAGATTACAATGATTCTTTAAAGTTTGATTATCGTATGGCTATTGAGGATATCGAAGGTTCAATTTGCTGGGCAGACGCAATTTATAAAGCTGGCGTTTTAACCGAGCAGGAAAACAAAGATTTAAAGAATGCTCTAAAAGAACTTTTAGAGGATGTTTCAAAAGATATCCACGCTATTGCTAATGCAGGCGATGAAGATATTCACTCATATATTGAGCGCAGACTGATTGAGAAAGTTGGTGATTTAGGAAAGAAATTGCATACAGGTAGAAGCCGTAATGACCAGGTTGCTTTAGATCTTAAATTATGGTGTCACAAAGCTGTAGAAGATGTTCTAAAAGCTATTGTTCACCTTGAAAAAGAGCTAGTTAAAGTTGCAGAAGCAAACCAGGGCAAAATCTTCCCAGGCTATACTCACCTACAAAGGGCACAGCCTGTAACATTCTCTCACTGGGTATTAGCTTATGCTCAGATGTTTGAAAGAGATTATCAGCGTTTATTAAATGCTAAGAAACTAATGGCAACCTGCCCACTAGGCTCTGCAGCATTAGCCGGTACTGCATACGACATTGATAGAGATGAGCTAGCAAGAAACCTAGGTTTTGAAAGCGCAACCAGAAATTCTCTTGATGGTGTATCCGATCGTGACCACGTTATAGAACTACTATCTTGCGCAAGTATTTCTATGGTTCACTTATCAAGACTTGCTGAAGATTTAATTATCTACAACAGTGGTGAAGCTAAGTTTGTTGAGTTATCAGATAAGGTAACTTCAGGCTCTTCACTAATGCCTCAAAAGAAGAACCCAGATGCACTTGAGTTAATCAGAGGTAAGTGCGGCCGTGTAGTTGGTGCTCTAACAGGTATGTTAGTAACAACCAAGGCATTACCATTAGCTTATGATAAAGATCTTCAAGAGGATAAAGAGCGTTTATTCGATGCAATCGATACATGGTCTGACAGCTTATACATGGCAGCTTTAGTGTTTGAAGGTATCAAGCTGAACGAGCAGAATGCATTAGATGCAGCTAAAGGTGGCTATTCAAATGCTACTGAGCTTGCTGATTACCTTGTATCAAAGGGCATTCCATTCCGTGAGGCTCACTCAATTGTTGGTAGAGTTGTTTTATATGCTATTTCTAAGCAGAAGGCTTTAGAAGATCTATCTGTTGATGAGTTTAAGGAGTTCTCTTCTGTTGTTGCTGATGACGTTTACCCAATTCTGCAGTTAGAATCTATTCTTGCTAAGAGAAATATTAAGGGTGGCGTAGCTCCAGCTCAGACAGCAATTGAAATTGATTACTTAAATAAGTTGTTAGCTGATAGATAATTTCTATTATGAGTCTATAAGAAGGCAGATTTGCTCGAGAGAGCGAGTCTGTTTTTTTTTGCAAAAAAAATAAGCAATAGAGCTTTACAAGAAAGCATTTTTATTTGTTTTAGAGCAATTCATTTAGCTTATACAAAACTCATATATTATTAAAGTGTACTAAATATTTATGAAATATTAGAAGTTTTGTATGTATGCCATAACTGCAATTGTAAGACCAGAAAAGATTATGGATGTACAAGATGCCTTGTACGCTCGTGGCTTTTGTGCTTTGACAAAAATCAATGTTTCTGGACGAGGAAAAGAGCGAGGAATTAAAGTAGGTGATGTTCTGTACCAGGAGATGAGTAAGAACATGATTTACATGGTTGTAGAAGAAGATGAAAAGGTTGCAGTTGTAACCACTATTTTTCAGGCTGCAATGACTGGTGAGAAAGGTAATCCAGGTGACGGCAAGATATTTGTGTCTCCTGTATACGAGTCTTACACAATTAGTACACTGCCATTAGATGAATAACAAAAAGCTACTTAGTATTAACTAAGTAGCCTTGTTTACTAAATACCGGTAGAACCAAATCCATTTTGTCCACGGTCTGATTCAGTATCAAAATCCTCAGTAACTGATAGATTTGCGTGCAATACAGGGATAAACAGCATTTGAGCAACTCTATCACCAACATGGACGGTAAAAGGCTTGCTTGAATGATTCCATAAAGGCATCATTAGTGGTCCCTGGTAGTCTGCATCGATAACACCTGTAAGGTTGCTCAATACAATACCATGCTTATAACCAAGACCAGATCGAGGAACAATTAAAGCTGTTACAGACTTGTCTTTAATATGCATTGCAAAGCCTGTATTAACCATCTTTACCTGTCCTGGCTCTAGAACAAAGTCCTCCTGAACCATTGCTCTTAGATCCATTCCTGCTGAAGCTTCAGTTTCGTATTGAGGAAGCGGAAAATCAACACCTAGTCTTTTGTCTAATATTTTAATTTTTACATCTAGCATGTTTTTAATTTTTTGCTCTATTAATGATTAGTTCCATTAGTAATTGGGCAATTACATCTTTTGATTGCTTATCGTAATGAGAAACAATGCCGTTCTTGTCGAAGATTGTTACTTCGTTATTGTTTGAATTAAAACCGATCTCTGTTTTTGAAACATCGTTTAGAACCACTAAATCAAGACCTTTTCTCTTAAGCTTATCTTTAGCATTCTGTTCACAGTTGTTGGTTTCAGCTGCAAATCCTACAGTAAATGGTCTGTGAGATTCACGAAGACCTACTGAGGCGATAATATCAGGATTCTTAACAAGCTTTAATGTTAAGGTATCAGAACCATCTGTCTTTTTGATTTTTATAGGTGAGATGTTTTCAACTCTATAGTCGGCAACTGCAGCGCAGCCAATCATGATATTGCTGCTTGTTACAAACTCATCTACAGCAGTAAGCATCTGAAGAGCACTACGCACGCAAATTCTCTTAACACCTTTAGGGCAGTCAAGGTTTGTAGGCCCAGAGATTAAAGTAACATCAGCACCTAAACGGGCTGCTGCCTGAGCTAGTGCATATCCCATCTTACCTGAGCTGTTATTGGAAATATAACGTACAGGATCGATAAGTTCTTCGGTTGGACCTGCAGTAATTAACACCTTTAGACCAACGCCGATTGATTTAGGTAATAGTTTGGTCTGAGTAAGCTCAAGAGGTTTTTTAGGTGCAGGTAATTTGTCCTGACTAATATTTAATTGATGGTAATTCTTATTGTGCTCAATCCTCTGACTTAGAATTGCGACAACATCCTCAAAGATGTCTTCGGGCTCTTTCATTCTGCCCTGCCCTACAGTTCCGCAGGCTAGTTCTCCGCTTTCAGGAGCGATAATGTAGATACCGCGCTCGACAAGAGTCTTTAAATTATCCTGTGTTGCAATATTTGCATACATATTCGAGTTCATAGCTGGTGCTATAGCTACAGGGCATGTTGCTGCAAGAGTAGTTGCTGTCAGCATGTTATCAGCAAAACCGTGAGCTATTTTTGCAATAGTATTTGCAGTTGCTGGTGCTATCAACACCAAATCTGCATTTGATGTTAGAGCAATGTGAGAGATTTCTTTTGATTCTTCAAAGATACCAACGCTTACAGGGTGACCTGACAATGCAGCAAAGGTGTCTTTACCCACCATTTTAGTTGCAGCTTCTGTCATGCAAACAAATACATCGGCACCGGCTTTTACTAGAAGACGGCAAAGAGTGCATGCCTTATATGCTGCAATTCCTCCTGTCACACCCAAAACTATCTTTCGATTATTTAATTGAGCTTCCATTCTGACATCTCCTTAAAAATTGAAGTTTTAACTACAAGATTATACAAGGATTTATTAATAATTAATGACATTAATTTTTCAACATTGATCTATGATCAATTATTAATATATAATGTGCAATTACCACGAAACTGATTGAGGATTTTCCTCATAGAAAGAGAAGTTCCGTATTAATAGACATAAGTTGTCCTAAATTTTAATTAATTTTAGGATATAGTCTTCTTTTGTGCTAAAATACGGCCACTTTGTTTCACCGATTAATCAATCTCAGCGTGAGCTGATATTGTTTTTTTTATTTTTAATTTTTTTGGAGTGTGAGCTAACATGTCCAGAGTTTGCCAAGTTACGGGCAAGCGCCCAGCTGTGGGTAACCTACGTTCCCACGCAAAGAATGCGGCTAAGCGTCGTTTTCTTCCAAATCTAAAGTATCACCGTTTTTGGGTTGAGAGTGAAGGTCGTTTCGTAAGATTACGCGTTTCAACCAAAGGCATGCGTATCATCGATAAGAACGGCATCGATGCTGTTTTAGCGGATATGCGCGCACACGGTGCTAGAGTTTAAAGGAGACTAAAATGGCTAAGAAAGGCGGTCGTGAAAAGATTCGTTTAAATTCAACAGCAGGTACAGGTCATTTCTACACAACAGATAAGAACCGTCGTACAACTCCAGGTAAGATGGAGATGATGAAGTTTGATCCAGTTGTTCGTCAGCATGTCCTATACAAAGAAGGCAAGATTAAATAATCTTGATGAACTTTTGCAAAAGTTTATATTAAGCTCTGACTCCGGTTGGAGCTTTTTTGTCTTTCTTCAAAAAAATCACTTCATAATA
>JAAYPN010000060.1 GCA_012519775.1 Aeromonadales bacterium
ACTTCGGGACTCACACCCTATAGATAATGCTCATGCTGAGCACACATTGAAAAGAAGGAGCTTTTACGCTCCTTCTTTTTGCTTTTTAAAGTTTAAAGTTTCTAATAATACCGTTTAAATCTTCAATATTTAATCTTGTTGAAGAAACTTCATCAGTTACACTTGAAATCCCTCGAGCTAATTCATCAGAGCTGTCAGTAATCACTCTCATGTTAGTTGAGATTTCGGATGTTGCAGTTGTCTGCTGCTCAGAAGCAGTTGCAATCTGAGTGATCTGCGCATCAACATCCATAACCTTTGAAATTACATCATTTAGAATATCTGATAACTGATGTGTTTCATCTGATAACTGCTCCATAGACTCTACAGATGCCTGCATTGCATCGTCAGCCTGTGTAGCGTCACTCTGTACAGAACGAACCATATCGGTAATTTCTTTAGTTGATCTTGATGTTCTTGAAGCAAGAGAACGAACCTCGTCTGCTACCACGGCAAATCCTTTACCAGCCTCGCCTGCACGAGCTGCCTCAATTGCAGCGTTTAAGGCCAGAAGATTAGTTTGAGAGGCAATATCATCAATAGTACTTACAATTAAACCAATCTTATTTGTCTGCTCTGATAATTTTCTTACAAGCTGCGCATCATTCCTTGATTTTTCAGCCTGATCATTTAGCTTTGCCAAAGCACCTTGAACCTTCTCTATACCCTGCTGTGTTGACTGAGAGGTCTCATTAGCCTTGTGAGACGCAGCTTCGCAGTTCTTAGCGATATCGGCTGTTGTTGATACCATCTCATCGGATGCAGATGCCACAGTAAGTGCTCTGTTCTGATTATTGCTTGCAGCTTCATTCATGGTATTGCTTGAGATTACAATACTCTCCATACTGCCATGAATATCATTTACTACTTTAACAAGACGGCTGATGTGGTTATGCCACTCATCACGCATGCGTTCAAAAGCGTGAATTAAAGGTAAGAACTCAGGCTTTGCATTAGTCTTAGAAATTGTCTTTACAAGATTACCTTCTGATAGAGCATTAGCCTGCTTGATAATGTGATTGACACTCTTTTTAATAATTCCAACTAAAACTACAATCAAAAATACAGCTAAGCAGATTTCAAAGATTGCTGTAAAAATAACAACATAAAGTGGCTTTGAGCTTGTTAGTGTTTCTACTGATTGTTTAGCTGCATTAATCTGATAGCCATTTACTTTTACGATGTTTTCTGAAATCTTTACAAAAGCAGGAACAAGATCACTCTGATATGAAGACATAGCCTGTGCCTTATCGTTTTTGGCATATGAATCTTCAATGGAGCGAATACTTGCAATAAATCTTGCAGTCTGCTCTTTTACAGCACCAATTTCATTTGGATATCTTGTCATCTGCAAAGCATCTGCTGCTTTTTGCATTCTGGCTATCTTTTCATTAAGCTTTGAGCTGTTTCCTGAACTTACTGTATTAGATTTATTAATACTATCAATGATAGCGTGGATCTCATATGCAAGATCCGCAGTAACTCTTGTTCTTGTGTAACGTTCATCTAAAGTTGTGTGCACAAAAGCTGCAGTATCCTTGTTATGGATAATATTTGCAGTTGAAATCCAGGATAAGATCAAAACACCAAAAATAATTAAGGCAAACGATGCAATCAGCATTGTTTTTATAGACCAGTCCTTCATACGAGGCTCCTACACGGTAGTTATTGAACACAAAAAAGAATAAAAATTATTGTAGTAATCAGATATTTTCAAAAATGAACAAACATTGAGTAATACACTTATTAGTTTTTATTTAGAAAACAAGGTAAGTTGATTTCTTTTAAGTAACTATCGTCCATCTTCGTGATTTTATAAAGTAAATATGAATTATTTGACTAATATATGTTAATTAGTACACATTTTATTGAACTTTAGGTAACTTTATGATCTATAAATAA
>JAAYPN010000061.1 GCA_012519775.1 Aeromonadales bacterium
ATTTTTAATCTTTAGCGTAAAAAGTTACTACTTTTCTTTATCCTTAAAACCTAGTAAAATGGTAAGCATTCGAGGTAAAGTATGAAGATTTCAACAAAAGGCAGATATGCTCTGCGCATGATGATTGATCTTGCCGAGCACAGCAATTCAGGTTTTATTCCCCTAAAAGACATTGCTGCAAGACAGAATATCTCTAAAAAGTATTTAGAGCAGATCATTCCAATTCTTAATAAAAGTAATATTCTGCAGTCTACCCGTGGCTTTCAAGGCGGTTATAAATTAGCCCGTGAGGCCTCAAGCTATTCTGTAGGAGAGATCTTAAGGCTTACAGAAGGAAATCTTGCGCCGGTTGCCTGTTTAGAGTGCGATGTGTTTACCTGTCCAAGAGCTAAAGAGTGTGTGACACTCCCTGTTTGGGAAGGTCTTTATAAGGTGGTAACAGAATACCTAGATTCTATTACCCTAGAAGATCTGGTTACACGTCAGCGCGAGATTTACGGTAACGACTATATGATTTAGTTTGTGTTTAAAAGACACAGAATTGAATCGTAGCCCACACGTCTTGTATTGATAAAGTTGACAAACTTATTCTGACGCAATTGTTTAACGGTCAGCACACACACAAATGATCTGTCAATTGCGTATAGAGCATCCATATCAAATGTAAGAATAGTCTGTCCTTTCTTGACTGAATCCCCTTCCTTTACGTTTACCTTAAACATATCCTGGCTGTACAAATCCCTGTCAAGACCGATGTTTAAGATGAGCTGAACACTGCCTACGATTAGTGAATAACCGTTGCCAAGCGGAGATATTTTATCAATAAGACAATCACATGGAGCCTGTACCAAATTGTTTATAGGCAGCACACCAAATGACATGCCGAAGACATCGTTTTTAAGATTGATTTCACCTAAAAGACTTGATGGAACCACATTGCCAGAAAATGGACTTATTATTCTGGTGATGGAGTCATCTTTAATTAAAGATACCATGCGGCGTAGGAGCTTAGTGATATAGATGCTAAGGCGTGAACTGTATTTTTTTGTGGTGTTCTTATACATAACTTAACTGTAAATAAACTCTAATATAGCTATCATAGAATAGTTATCAGTTAACTTAAAGAATTTAGAAAGAATTTATTGAATTTAATCACATGGCAGCGCCATGTGATTATTTTTGACTAAAGGATCAGTGCAAGTAGTGGAATTGATAGCACTGAGAATAAGGTTGTCAGGAAAGTGCCCTCTGACATGGTGGTGCCGTCAATATTGTTCTTAAGACAGAGCATGGTACCAATTGATGCTACAGGCATACCAAATAACACTACAAGAACCTGTGTGTACTTATAATCAAGTGGGCTTATCTTGTACAGACAGAATAAAGCTACTGGAATTAAAAGTAACTTGATTGCAGTCAGAAGATACATTCTTACATTGCCAATCATTTTAAGTACAGGAACACCAGCTAGTGTTGAACCGATAATTAAAAGTGATCCAGGAACAGTCATTGAACCTACAAGACTGCAGGCTTCAGATACTTCCTTTGGCATTTTGCTTTGCAAAATAACAATAAGAATAGTGATATAGGTAGCGCAAAGACATGGTGAGAATACTGTAAGCCATTTGAAGCTGAACTTACCCTTACCTGAGGTGATGATAGGTACACCAAACATAAAAATAAGAATATTAAATGGAATGGTAACTACAGCTGCATAGAAGATTGCTGTAGGGCCGAATAAGACATCAAGTACAGGGAAACCGATGTAGTTGATGTTACCAAAAATAAGCATGAATCTGTATGAGCCTAAAGCATTTTCATCCTTGCAGATAACCTTGCTGATGAAAAATGAGAAGACAAAAAGCAGTGCATAAGATAGAAGACCTGCTGTAAGTACAGGTGCAATATCCTCAGGCTTTGGCAGAACCTCGCCCATTACAGAGGATAGAATTAAAAAAGGTGCGGTAATATTCAGAATTAAAGATGAGAATTTTCTGTTGAAATCCACATCCATGTATTTTAGCTTGTTACAACCATAGCCGATGATTACAAGCAAAAATAAGGCACACATTTGAGTTAAGGTGTCTAAAAAGCTCATTATTTGCTCCTGCTCACAAAATTTTTGATGTGCAGATCATAGTCCAAAATTGTTAATTTGTTAAATCTGAACAAAAATTTTTTTTTACAAGGTAAAAAAGCTGATTCTTTTGGAGTAAAACGGTTTAACGTGCTTTTTTAAGACTGCGTACACACATGCATGAGTGAACTTTTGGAATACGCTTTAAAAGTTCAATAGTGGCTTTGGCAAAATCCACCTCACTAATAAAGCTGTCTCCTTCAAGACCTACACACAGAATATCCTCTGAAAACTCAATTTCACCTGTACCGTAGGCGTGAGGATCTAATAATAATGGCGGACAAAGCACCGACCATTGAACATCAGTGCAGTGACAAAGACGTTCATAGGCATTGATACATAGTCTGTCTTTGGTGTTCTGCTCATCATCTAAGGCATAGGCATCTGTATTTGCCACATAAGTGTTTTTGGATTTGTCAGTATATAAAAATGCACACGAGCCAAGCTCTAAAAGCTTTAGTGAGCTGTTTTTTAGAAGCTCAAGTAAATGCCATACAGGTAAAAGCTCTGTTGAGTATTTACGAATATGCATAAATGAAATGGCATCAATTACATAATGACAGTTTGCAAAATCATCTAGAGTAAGTGAGTCATAGGTTTTGATTACAAGTTTGCCGTTACCTACAAGGCTTGTGAATTTTTCAGTGCAGGCCACCACGCTAATGCCGTTTGCCTCAGCATCTAGAACCAGTTTCTTACCAAGATTTGTATCAGCGCCAATAACAGCAATTTTCATAATAAGCCTCTCTATCTAACTGAATGAAATGAATCAATCAAACTGAACTCACCATATTTTAACCAGTTCTCAAAGCAAACCTGATTATGCCAGGTTAAGTATTCCTTATTTGGCCAGTACTCTCTGTTCTCTGGTAATGTAAGCTTTGCGCCATCTAAAAACTTATACATCGGATCGACATCCATCTTAATATGCTTTGATACTCTGATTAGAACAGTATCATCATTATCATAATAAGCTGTGATAAAACCCTTTGAGAAAAGCTTTTGAATGTCTGATCTGAGAATTAGCGCATTATCAGGCATCAGATATCTGTCATCATATAAAGTCTTAATATGAGCAATAGATAAAACAGAACCTACAGTGCAGCCTGTAATTGCACATTTAAAATCATAGATACTAAGCATAAGGGCCTTAAACTGAGCTGCCATGCTTCTTGATTTATGCATGGTGGCTTTATAGTAGATCCCAGGCCAGGTGCAGTCATTTGAATTTACACTTAACTGCTCGACTCTGCGCTGTAGTGAAACCTTTTTAAGAAACAGACCAAATGGCTCATTTGCAGACACTAAGGCACGTGATTTTCTGTCAAGGTTAATCTTAAACTCATATGGGATTTCTATAATGTTATCCTTTATAAAGATAAAGGAGCCGTTACATAGATAGCAGTTTAGCGGTTCGCTTATATCTCCTTCAAACTCTTTTGCTCTTTTTAAGAATTCCTTATAGGTAAGATATCCTGAACGTACACCAAACTGATTCCAGCATGATTCAATATCAATAATAGTATGACATAAGAAATAACCACCGCCGATAATATACTGATGGCCATCTTCCTCAACAAGGAATAAGGTTAAGGAGCTCGCCTGAGGAATATCCTCATCCTTACTTGCATGAGCAGACTCTTCATATTCTGTATACCAGCAGTTGGTTACACAGGAGCCATTTGAGATGTAATGGGATTTGATCACCTGATACCAGTTATAAGAAACCTTACAAAGTAAAATGTTGTCATCTGTTGTCATATAAACACCTTAATATGGCTACTGCTTATGTATCTGATTTTATGTTCATTCTATTGAATTTGCCAATAGAATAAACAGGAATTTTTAAAAATTTGTATTTTGCCTCATTTATGTAAGGAAAAAGAGAAAACACTTATAAATGTAACTCTTCTATTAACAGTAGAAAGCTTAGATTAAGGACAGGTATTAGATCATCAAAACGTGCTCAATATTTGCTTTTTGTTTTTTACATGATTTTTATAATGAATTAAGTGTGGAATACATCACAATTTTAGAAGATTTAATAAAAAATATTTATTTTATAATTCAATATGTTACACACATGTAATCGATTACATTTCACCATAATTATTTGCATATTTAATTAAGTAAACAAATCACACATTATGCAAAAATTTGCGTATATTTTTCTATATCATATTGATTTATGAAAAATTTTTACTAATTTTTATAAATTTTAATTCAACAAATTTAAACATAAAATTAACCTGATTTTTCTGAAAATTTCTGCCCCCCCTTATCATCTCTGTCTGCAATGGAAACAAAAAATATAATAGGTATAATTCAACTTGATCTGTTCTGGAGCTTTTTTTCTTAAAAATGTTCTGGGGCTTTTTACAATCAAACACAAGGTTAGTTAATAATATGGGAAATATTGAAGCAGGCTTATCTACCTTAGATTATATTATCTTTGGTATTTACGCCGTAGTAATCGTTGCAATTGGTCTTCTAGCTTCTAAAAAAAATACAAAGAGCGCTGAAGGCTACTTCTTAGCTGGTAAATCTATTCCTTGGTGGGCTGTTGGTGCATCTTTAATTGCAGCTAACATCTCAGCAGAACAGTTTATCGGTATGTCAGGTTCTGGTTATGCTATCGGTTTTGGTATCGCAGCATACGAGTTCATGGCAGCTGTTACCTTGATCCTAGTTGGTAAATACTTCTTACCTATCTTCATTGAAAAAGGTATTTACACCATCCCTGAGTTCGTTGAGAAGCGCTTTAATAAGACATTAAAGACCATTCTTGCTGTATTCTGGATCTGCTTATATATCTTTGTAAACCTATCTTCAGTTCTATACTTAGGCGGTTTAGCATTAGAGACAATTCTTGGTATTCCTATGATGTACACCATCCTAGGCTTAGCTGCATTTGCTCTAATCTACTCTGTTTACGGTGGTCTATCAGCTGTTGTATGGACTGACGTTATCCAGGTTGCAATTCTTGTAATCGGTGGTTTTGCAACATCATACGTAGCTCTAGAGCTAATCGGTGGTGAAGAAGGCGCATTAAGCGGTCTGTCAACTCTAGTAAAGGAACTACCAGATCACTTCATCATGGTTCTAGACCAGTCAAACCCACAGTTTACTAACCTACCTGGTATTGCTGTTCTAATCGGTGGTCTATGGGTTGCTAACCTATACTACTGGGGCTTCAACCAGTACATCATTCAGCGTACCTTCGCGGCTAAGTCAATTGATGAAGCTCAAAAGGGTCTAGCATTTGCTGCTTTCTTAAAGTGCATTACCCCAATCATCGTTGTAATTCCTGGTATCGCAGCTTACTACATCACTGTTCATAACCCAGCTCTATTAGAGCACTTAAAGGGCATCTACGGCGACGTTGTAACATCTAACATGCCAACAGCTTCACAGACTGATAAGGCTTACCCATGGGTAGCTCAGTTATTACCAGTTGGTCTAAAGGGTGTTGTATTTGCAGCACTTGCAGCAGCTATCGTATCATCACTAGCTTCAATGCTTAACTCAACTGCTACCATCTTTACAATGGATATCTTCAAAGAGTACGTAAATAAGGATGCATCTGACATTACTTTAGTTACTGTAGGCCGTATCACCGCTGTTATTGCTTTAGTAATTGCAATCTTCATCGCACCTATGTTAAGCACTTTAGGTCAGGCGTTCCAGTACATTCAGGAGTACACAGGTGTTGTATCACCAGGTATCTTAGCTGTATTCTTATGCGGTCTGTTCTACAAAAAGGCAAACTCAACCGGTGCTGTAGTTGGTGTTCTATCTTCAATCGTAATTGCATTACTATTAAAGTTCTTACCAATCAACATGCCATTCCTCGATCAGATGATGTATACCTGCGTTCTAACAATCGCTGTAATCGTATTCGTTTCTCTATCTACTAGCGAAGGCGACGATGATCCAAAGGCAATTGTTACAACTGCAAAGACATTCAAGACCTCAGGCGGTTTTGCTATCGCATCATACGCAATCCTTCTAATTGTTGCAGCTATCTACGCAGCATTCTGGAACAAGGATTTAGGCTTAGCTTTCTAATCGGATTTAGAAAACTAATATGATAATATGAAGACGGGGAGCAATGCTCCCCTTTTTTTATTCCTCTTCTCTATCTAATCAGCATTCCTTTTTACCAGCCACATGAGGAATGATAAACATCATTAAGACAACTAATACTGCTACTGTATAGAAAATTGCAGAAAGATTAAATACTGATGCCACACCACCTAAAAGAGCAGGACCTGCAAGTATGCCTGAATAACCTAGTGTTCCTACAATAGAGATTGCTCTTGCTTTATTACCACCTGATCGCCGTGCCACAATTGATATGATAATAGGAAGTGCGTTGGCACTTGAAAAACCTAAAAGTGCAAAGGAAATTACAATCACATAGAAATTGTCTGATACAGCTGCTGTTACAAGGCATAAAAAAGAAACAAAAGCACCAATTGAGAGTGTTTTAAAATTGCCAAGTTTTGCTACAAGAGAACTGCCAAATACTCTCATAATGGCAACACTTACCTGAAAACAAAGATATCCAACTGATGAAAGTGCAATAGCGCAGCTGCACTTTTCCATAAGATACACTCCGCCCCAGTCATAAATCATACCTTCGCATAAATCCATGATAAAACAGATGATTCCAGCTAGTAATATTCCTTGTAAGGTAAGAACCTTATAACTTAATTTAGTATCTTTTAGATCTTCAGTTTTGGATGTACCAACCTCATCTTTCTGACCATGAGTGTTGATGATATCTTTTGTGATATATGCAAGAAGTAAAAGTCCAGTAATTGCGACAAGCGTCGAGACAAAGCCTGTAGAAAATCTAAAAGATAATAAGATAGGATAAATTATAACGGAGATAATACAGCCTATGTTGTACCAAGCGTGAAATCCAGGTAACAGTAATTTTCTGACCTGCTGTTCAATATGTGTTGCGTGAATATTGTTAGAAATCTCAGCGCAACCTAAAAAAACTCCCCACAAGAAAACATAAATAAAAGCAAGATTAAGTGTAATTGCAGAAAGACTTGTAAGTGTCATCGACAGATACATACCGACTGTCGCAATAAAAATAAGTCTTTTAACGCCTAATAATCTGGCAAGATATCCTGTAAGCTGCATAGAGATCGTAGCTCCGATACCGAAGGTCAGCATTAAGGATGCTAAGGTAATATCATCAATATTTAATCTGGTGCGAACATAAGGCATCAAAACGGCCCATGGTGCTGTTGAAAAGCCGGTATTAAAAAAAAGAAATTTTTGTAGCAAAAGATGCAGTTTTATATGCATCCACCTGTGACGGTATGTATTTTAAAAATTTAAAAATCTTAAAACAAGTTAACATTTAAAACTCATGTAAATTATTTTTAATGGTGTGGACCCACTAAGCTGAAGATGCTAAAAACAGAAGAACTGTGTATAGTATCGATAGAAACAATATTAACAACCAAGAAGGTCCACAAAATGATTGTAAATGAAGTTGCAAAG
>JAAYPN010000062.1 GCA_012519775.1 Aeromonadales bacterium
AGTTGAAGGAGCAGAAGTTTAAGGATAACTATTACAGAAGTGATTCCGATGAATTTAACAGCAAGTACTATGTAAAGGGAGCTAAGGTACCTGGCACCTCAAGTGGTAACTATGAAGCTTATATGTACAACAAAGAGAACACCTTTTTTGGAAACAAAGGCAAGACTACAGT
The DNA here is from genome assembly GCA_012519775.1 of Aeromonadales bacterium. GTDB lineage: Bacteria > Pseudomonadota > Gammaproteobacteria > Enterobacterales > Succinivibrionaceae > Succinivibrio. Next base: position 173 of record JAAYPN010000062.1, read on the forward strand.
AGTATATCCAGCTGATACTTATCAGTATGAACAAAAGTTGGTACGAGATGTGCATGATCAGAGTCAGTACTCGCGAACCGGTGATTAGGGGGATATATGAAATTCATTAAATTGTTAATGTTGATGATAGCGCTAAGCCTTGGTGTACAGGCCTGTTCATCAATCTCCCTATCAAAGAATCTGAGTCTGACACGAGACGGTGTATCTCGTCCTTCAGAGTATCCGGTTCTAAGAGCAACAGGTTATGCGTCAATTTCTAGACAGATTGGATCAACCGCACAGATTAAACAGGTAAAAGCAATGCGCGCTTCAAAACTTGAAGCTTACAAGGAGCTGACAGAACAGGTAAACGGTATCTACATTAAAGCTAATGAGAGCCTGAATGCAAATACCACTGAAGTTTCACATTCTGTTAAATCTGAAGTCGATGGTTTTGTGCATGGTGCAAGAGTCATAAGACAATATGCCGTTGGCGATACATATGCAACAGAGCTTGAGCTTGATACTCGTGTTGTATATGACCTGTATAAGATGCGTGGCGCATTATAAGAATAAAAGAGGGGAGAGACTATGAATACTGAAAATCAATTCGTTTTTAAGAAAGTAAGCGAAGTTAATACTGCTAATATTCGTCCTATTGCTGATTATCTGAATGATCAGAAGGCAATTTTAGATAAACTTTTGAAAATAATTAATGATGAATTTGATGCTTTACGTGATAGACAAATCGATTCACTAAAACCTCTTGCAGAAGAAAAGTCTCATTTGATGGTTAAGCTGCAGTCAAATGATCAGTGTTTAAAGTTGCACCCTGATGTAGCTTTATTAAAGACTGACTATAAGGATGATGTTGCTGAAATTAAAAGAATGATGAAGAATTGTCACTTTAGAAATGAAGTAAACGGCAAGCTGATCAAGCTTTGTATGCAGGCAACAAATAAGCTGCAGGCTTTATTTGTAAATGTTCGTGATGGAATAACTCGTAACATGACCTACAATAATAAAGGCAATGCAATGGCTAGTGGCCCTTCAAGATTATCTGTTGTAGCATAATCCTCCATACAAAGGTGCATCCATATCTACTCCTCTAGATGCACCTTTTAACTTTTAATTAAAAAAAATCTTCAATTATTTCATTTCATATCACTACTTTTATTTATCAAAAAAAATGCCTACTAGAATTTTTTTTAGGAGGGATTTATGGATGTAAATAAGGTTTATCTATCTGGCATTGTTGATAGACTTCTTTCAGGGGCAAATCAGACTAATGACAGAGTACTTACTGGTTTTTATTTAAAGACAACCAGAAATGACACAGTCCTTTCACCGGTATATGACTACCATCAGATCTTTCTGAACAGGGAAAATAACGTTGAGCAAAGCCTGTTAACCAGGTTAACCGTAGGTCAAAAGGTAAATGTAAAAGGTTCCATAAAGAATTTCATTTATATGGATCCTTTAGGTCACAGAGTAACTACAAGTAAGGTTGTGGCAAGTCATATTAGTATCTTTGATGAAAATAAAGAAGAGGATTTATGTTTCAGGTAAATTTAAAACAGATCTTTAATAGTGAAAAAATAAGTTTTGATGAATGCGAGCTCGAGCCGTGCAAGCTTGTTGAGCAGATACCAAACATTGACGTAAATTATGTCTTTGAACTGAAGGTATTAAATGAGGTTTTACTGTATTTGTTTCATCCTTTTAAGGACTGTCTGTATATAGCAGGACCATCTGGCTGTGGTAAAACTACACTGATATTACAGATAGCCGCAAGACTTAACTGGGGTGTTGAACAGATCACCTTATCTAATAAGTGCGAGTCTTTAGATCTGATAGGTCATACCACATTAAAACAGGGACAGCTTATTTATGAATATGGACCGTTAACTAGAGCTATGATCTATGGAGAGATCCTGATCTTAAACGAGATTGATCTGATGTCTCCAGGTGATCTTGCTGTATTAAATGATGTGTTAGAGGGGAAACCGCTTACCATCGTTGCAAATAATGGTGAAATCATTAAACCGCATCCACAGTTTAGAGTTGTGGCTACAGCTAACACTAAAGGTTTTGGCGACATGACTGGTTTTTATAACGGAGCTCGTTTACTTAACCAGGCATTTTTGGATAGATGGCGTTTTATTGAAATGACATATCCAAACAGTAGAGTTGAGCTGATGATGTTAAAGACAGCATTTCCTAATCTTGATACAGAGATGGCAAACAAGCTGATACGTTTTGCAAATGAGCTAAGAAAGGTGGTTGAATTAGGCATCGATAATGGAGTAAGACAGATCTCAGCGCCGTTTTCTTCAAGAACACTTTTAAAGATAGCTTCCCTAGTCAGTGTTAACACCGAATACACCGTCCATAAGATTGTAAACATGTGTTATGCGCTTCGTCTTCCTAAGATTGAGCAGGAGTATGTAATGCGTCTTTGCAATGACGTTTTTGGTCATGAAAAGGCGGTACTTAAAAAGACTCAGAAAAATGACCTTGATGAAAATGTAAATGTCGAAAGTGCACTTTCTGAAGAGGATGATGAAAATAAGTCAAAGTCGGATGTTAAGCCAAAAACGCAAAGACGCAGCAGAAAAACTCTAAAAGAGGACAAAAAGGAGTCTAATGAAAAGAATGATAATTAGGCTGTAGCGCCTGTAGAAGTTGATCTAATAGATATTGTGTTGAATAATACGTTGTTCAGAGGAAAAAACAAAAATGAATCAGAAAATAATATTAGGTCATCTCTATTCAATAATCGTAATTATATTCTGGGGACTTACATTTGTTAGCTCAAAAGTTCTTTTAAAAGACTTCACTCCGGTTGAGATCTTATTTGACAGATTTGTAATTGCCACTTTAGCTCTGTTCTTACTGCTTCCAAAGAGCATGAAACTTTTATCTTTAAAAGAGGAGTTTTACTGCGTAATGGTAGGAGCTTTAGGTATCACAATTTATTTTCTGTTTGAAAATAACGCACTTGTTTATTCAAATGCTTCAAATGTCTGCCTGATTGTATCTACAGCACCTTTATTTGTGGCGATATTCAACTGCTTTATAGAAAAGAAATTTAATCTTGGAGTTAACTTCTTTTTGGGATTTGTCATTGCTATTGCTGGCATTGCCTGCCTGTCATTTAATTCAGTGCAGTTAAAGTTAAATCCAATAGGTGACTTATTAGCATTAGGCTGTGCCTTTGTCTGGGGCGGTTATGTCTATTTTGTAATGAAGCTGCAGAAATGCCAGGTTAATAACTATGTAATTACAGTGAAGTCATTCTTTTACTCGGTTATTCTAACCATTCCATGTTTATGTTACTGGGGGTATGATTTGAAGCTCGATGCTGTTTTAAAACCAGTAAATGTCATTAACTACCTGTTTTTAGCTGTAGTGGCCTCATCACTGTGTTTTTTAATCTGGAATAAAGCTATTGATTATATAGGATCGGTCAGAACAAATGTTTATATCTATGGCACACCTGTAGTTACCGTGATAGGCGCAATTTTCTTTATCGATGAAAGGATCACTATTTATACTGTATTAGGTATGGTGCTTGCAATCAGTGGTCTGATAATTTCTCAAATTAAGCCTTCAAAAAAATAGATCAATCTGCAGGAGAGAGTGTTTTCTGCAGAGATAACGAAGGCCACGAACTTTCGTTTGTGGCCTTCAAGATAAAAACTCCTGCAATTTTTATCTTTAGAAGATTGAGCTTAGCTCATCTTCAGAATCGATTAACTTGTTAGCTACAGACTCATAATCGATTTTATAAGAACCATCATTAATAGCAGCTTTTAGCTTTTCAACTTTTGCTTCATCAATACCTGATGAGTTCTTAGCTGTCTGACTAGCTTTAGCTAAATTCATAGCTGAATCTGTTAGCATAACAGCATCCTCTGTTTTAGCTGAGGTGTTAGCTTCTTTTACAGCTGACTTAATAGTCTTGTTAGCTACCACGGTAGCAGTAGCAACTGACTCTTTTAACCCGCCTAATGTACGGTCATTTAGTGCATCGATTGCCATGGTCCTACCCCTGAATTCTTTCTCTTTAAATTAAATAATTATTAAAACTGTATCTCTATAATTCTTTATCGACTGACTTTAAAAAATCTTAAGTACTTTTTTAACTTTTTTTATATTAATTTATTTTGTCCGTGAAATTAAGTGATTGTTACAATTATTATCGGTAAAAAACAAAAATCTTTAATTAAAAATTAACTCTTACTGTATTTGCTGAAACCACTACAGCCTGAATAACTTTTTTAGATTTTGAGTTTCTGACTGAAATTACATCGCTTATCTTTCCTTCCTCAAGGGCAATGCCCTGAGTCTTGATTTGAAGATTATCTGAAACAGCTTCAATAGTAACTAGATCACCTTTTGCCACTACGCTAAAATCGCTTTGACGCAACTGTTCTCCTGCGCGGATATCCTTTCTTGATTTTGCTCCAATAATTAAATCTGGATTAGTAACTGCAGCGCTTGTATTGATGTTTTCATTTATATAGGTCTTTTCTAAAAGATCTCTAGTAATAACGGATCCTTTAGAAATATTCTGTGATGCTATTATTGTAGGTCGTAATACAGTCACATTAACAGGAATAAGCACTGTATAAGGATTGTCTTTTCTTGAACAGGTGATTTTTACGATATTATTCTTTTTAATCTGTTTGTCCTGAAGCTGTGCTGTCAGGTAGTTATGGCATTTTCCGCCGTAGTCTCTGTTTTGATCAAGTTTACCAACTTTAACAGAGTATTTTATATCATTTGTATTGTCTTCAAACTGTGCAAGCATGTACTGTTTCGCTACATTCTGCAAGAATAAGGCGTCTTCTGATGAGGCGTAGCAAAAGTTTGATAAGCTTACAGCGATGCCCCAAAATACAAAAGCTACAGTTCTTTTTATAAAGCTCACGACCGACTCCTAAACGGGACAAAAACGAAAACAAGCTTTAGGATAATAGCACAAATATAGAATTGACTTAGCAAAAACTATTAAAGAAAGAGCGCTTAAAAACGATATTAGAGGATAGAGAGATATTGTACTGGACTTTCAATATTACGATTAATCTTGTGATTTATTCCGCAATTTCTTTATTAATATTTGTTTTTATAGAAATGCTAATTATTCTTAGATTAGACTATAGAAAATAATTATTTTTATAACAACTAAAATTATAAGCGTGGTGACAATATGATAGGTGTAATGGATTCTGTTAATGAGTTAACCGAAGTTGTCGGTCAGAACAGAATGGAGTTATTACTTTTTAAATTATCTGGTTTGCGTCAGCGTTATGGTATTAATGTGTTCAAGGTAAGAGAGGTATTACCTTGCCCAAGACTGACTGTAATGCCAAAGCTGCAAAAATTTGTAATTGGTGTCGCCCACATTAGAGGTCAAACCATTTCTGTTATCGATTTAGCATATGCAATCGGTGGTCGTCCAAGCACAAACATTGAAAAGTGCTTCATTATTATTGCTGAGTACAATCGCTCAACTCATGCTTTCCTTGTTTCAAACGTAGAAAGAATTCTGAACATGAATTGGGATAAGATTATGCCTCCTCCAAAGGGGGCAGGCGATAGCAACTACATGACAGCTGTAACCGAGATCGATGGCGAATTAGTTGAGATCCTTGATGTTGAGAAGATCTTAGAGGAAATTTCTCCTTCTAAGTTAGATCAGCAGGATCTTGATGAAGTATATGATGATGAGTACACTAAAATCATTGAAGAGCACAAACCAAAGGTATTAATTGCCGATGACTCAAAGGTTGCTCTAAACCAGGTATGCTATGCAATGGAGAAGATGAATCTTGAAGTTGTAAAAGCAAATGATGGTCGTGAAGCTTATGAAATTTTACGTCAAGCAGCTGCAAATGGCCCTATCACAGAGCAATTTGCTGTAGTAATCTCTGACGTTGAAATGCCTGAAATGGATGGTTATACCTTATGTGCTAGGATTCGCCAGGATCCAGTATTAAAGTCAGCATATATTATTTTGCATACTTCTTTATCAGGTGTGTTCAATTTAGGCATGGTAAGTAAAGCCGGCGCAAACGACTTTATTCCTAAATTCAATTCTCTAGAGCTTGCTAAAGCTGTTAAGAAAGGCATTATTCTAACTAATGCAGGACGTAGTGGTAGCGATTTAGTAATTGGTAAGACTAAAGAAGCTTAATCATTATCATCTTGATAAATAATAAAAATGCTTTGGTTTTCCAGACCATTTTGATCTGTTGTGTTAAAATTTCCTTTTACTAAGGTATGGTGCTATGGCATTTTTTAGTTCGAATAATAACGATAACAAATTCTCGAAAGGACAAGCATCTAGTACAGCTACTTCATCTTTTAAATCCACGTTAAATGAAGTAAAAACAGGTACTCTATCAAAGCCTTCTACATTAACTACTACAAGGTCTGCGGGTACTTTAACTAGCGGTGCAACTCCAAGATCCAGCGCAATTTCAGGTGCGACAACTACTGCATCAACATTTGCCGATAAGACAAGTGCATATATGGCTGCACGACCAAAGTCTTTATCTAGTTCAAGCACAATCAGCAGTACAAAACCATTAAGTACAACTTCTGCAACTACAACTTCAAGTACAGCTGCAACCCCAGGTCTAAGAACAGGTGCATTAGCATCAAGTTCTGGCAGCACAGTTAACAGTTTTTCATCAGCAAGACCTGCAACTCCATTGAGTAGCGCAAGACCTGCAACAACAGGAGCTGGCGCTTTAAATACCCAAAGAAGCAGTACCTTTACAACAACACCACGCACCAGTACTTTAGGCAGTGCCGCTTCATTAAATACAGCACGTCCTACAGGTACAATAACAGCTGCAAAAACTGCACCATTATCAAATACCTCAAGTACTTTGAGTACTGCAAGAAACAGTACATTCACAAGTACTTCTACACGCACTGTTGCATCTTCATTAAATACATCAAGACCTGCAACAAGTACTTTAAATACAGCACGTTCTGCTACTACATCAGTTGCAACTGCAGCCAAAACATCACTATCAAATATAAACAGCATAAACAACTCAATTATCCATACGTTAGCATCAGATGGTAGTGAAAAGGTAAGTTCACTTAATGCAAATCAGGAAGTGACTGATGTTCAGTATCGCCGATTTGCTGCATTCGTTGAGGATAAGTGCGGTATTGTTTTAGGCGCAGGCAAACAGTATCTTGTAAATTCAAGACTGTCTCCGCTACTTTCAAAATTCAAGCTTCAGACTGTAGATGATCTAATTAACAAGGCAATGGAAGAAGTTCCAAACAACAGGATCCAGGAAGAAGTTATCGATGCGATGACAACTAATGAGACACTATGGTTTAGAGATACCTATCCATATCTTGCCCTTGAGAATATCATTCTGCCTGAGCTAGCTAAAAAGGCTAAGTATCCTGTAAGGATCTGGTCAGCTGCCTGTTCTTCAGGTCAGGAGCCATATTCAATTGCTATGGTTGTACAGGAGCAGTTAAGTAAGATGCTCCATATCGATCCTAAGCAGACACAGATTATAGGTACCGATCTGTCTCCAGAGATGCTGTCTATCTGCCGTCGCGGACAGTATGACGCTCATGCTTTATCTCGTGGTCTGTCACCTGAAAGAAAGAGTAAGTTCTTTAAACCTACTCACAATGAGAATTTGATGCAGATTGACCATAGAGTAAAGTCTATGGTGGAATTCAGACCAATGAATCTTTTAGGATCATATGCTCTTATGGGCCGTTTTGATGTGATTTTCTGTCGAAATGTTCTGATTTACTTCTCAAACGAAGTAAAAGCAGAAATCTTAAGGAAGCTAACCATGTGTTTAAATCCTGGCGGCTATCTAATCTTAGGCTCAACTGAAACTCTAGTAGGTGTAGCTAATAAATATGACATGATTAGAGCAAATCCTGGCATTATTTATCATTTAAAGCCACAGCGTTACGCTTTTGAATAATTAAAAGGCCTGGCAGAAGCCAGGTCTTTTAATATGTCAAAAAAATATCATTAAATCCAATCTTTAAAAATCTCCAAAAAACCACTATATATCAACGGTTAAATCCTAAAAAATATTTTGGCATGCTTGTTGCAAATATACATATATAAGGACAGAAATTCATATATTTTTGACACTTGGAGATATAAAAATGGCAATAACTTTTGATAAGGCATTTGGTGTACACCAGTATACTATGGGTGTAAGAAACCAAAGAGCTGAGGTTTTAGCCGGTAACTTAGCTAATGCTGATACTCCAGGTTTTAAGGCAAGAGATTTAGACTTTGATCTGGCATTTAAAGAGGCAGCCAATCTTCAAGAAGTACCTGATGGTCAAATGGTAAAAACCAATCCAAAGCATATGGATATCAGTGCACTTCCAAAAGATCCAGAGCTTATTTTAAAGTACAGATTACCATACCAGGCAGATACAGGTAACGGTAATACTGTTGAAGTTTCATCAGAGCGTATGAAGTATATGAATAACACAATGGAATACCAGGCAACTATGTCTTTTTTAAATGGACGTATTGCCAAGCTTAAGAACGCACTTCGTACCAGTGTTTAATTAGGGGAGCATTAAAATGGGTTTATTTAGAATTATAGACATTGCAGGCACTGCAATGAATGCTCAGTCAGTAAGATTAAATGCTACAGCTTCAAACCTTGCTAACGCTGAATCTGTAAGCTCATCAGTTGAAACAACATATAAGGCACGCAGACCATTATTCTCAGCTGCTATGGATGAGGCAATGCTAGCAGAGCAGAATCAGGGGGGTGTTTGTGATCCTGTAACAGGCGAGCCTTATGGTGTAGGCGTATCTTTACGCGGTGTTATTGAATCTGATGCTCCAACCATTAAAGAGTACAATCCAAAGCATCCACTTGCAGATAAAGACGGTTACATTTACAGACCAAATGTAAATCCTGTTGAAGAAATGGCGGATATGATAAGTGCAAACCGCTCATATCAGACAGCGGTACAGATTGCAGATAACGCCAAGAAGATGATGTCTGCAACACTGCAGTTAGGTGCCAATTCAAACTTATAATTAAGCACGCCAGAATAAGCCTTATTGAGAGTACCAGTAAGGCTTATTTCTTTATCTTGCATTCACAAACAGATTTAAAATCTTCTGACGGTTTTCTAATAGTTCATTTTCTGATGATGCTTTAACGATTATAAAGCCTCGTCCCATGATACTTCTTCCATCGACAACCTTTTTAAGGTTTGTAAGTGCATTGATTTTATATTCAGCTATGCCGTACTTGTCCATTATCCTTTCCATATCTGGAGCGATAACATCTCTTTCAAAATTCAGATAAAAGATCATGCATGGAGATGGAGTGCATGGAGTAAAGGAGTAATCTTCATTAAGCTGCAGTTTTAGTAGATTCTCTATAGGATTTACTTTAGTTGCAAATTCAATAAAGTTGCTGCTGATGTAGTGCCCTGATGGTCTTGGCGCCATTTCAATGATAAAGATATCATTGTTATCTTCGATTAAATCAACATGCAGAAGACAATTATCAATCTTTAATAATTTAGCTGCCATCTCAACTTTTCTGGCGCATTTTTCAATAAGATTTTTATCAGTGACACAGATATATCCTATTGCCTGTCTTAAAGGGAGGAGAGTTTCAATTTTTTTTCTTAAAATAAGAGGCTGTAATTTTCCATTTACGATTGCGTAATCAGCTCCATATTCAGGACCTTCTATAAAGTCCTCAAGGATAAAATCCTCTTTCTTAATATCAATTTGTGTTGCTGTGGTGACAAAATCCTCATAAGAGACGACATAGCGGACGTCTCGACTTCCGGCACCAAATCTTGGTTTTAAAATGGCAGGAAAGTTACACAACAATCCTTCTTCAATGCAATGGACAACCTTACACGAGCCACAACGCAGAGATACATTATCTTGATTGAGTTTTTCATGAAATAAATACTTGTCAGTACAAATCTCAATAGCTTCATAAAAACATGAATCATTAAACAGATGATCTCTTAAATATCCATAGCAGTTTAAGGCAATTCCAATTGGAGTTGGTAGAATGGCCACAATGTTAAGATTAAGTGCTTTAATCATTGACAGTGCTTTTTCATATTCAAGTAAATCGCAGACTACTTTTACGTCTGCAAATTTATAAGCAGGCGCATTGATGTCTCTGTCTATAACGATTACTTTTAGATTGTGCTTTTTTACCGCATCAATCACGAAAAAAGATTCAAAGGTACCCCCGAGGATCAGAACGTATTTATCTCTCATTAAATGCTTTTAGCCTCTACAACAAAGAAGTTATGGTATTGAGATTGATTGTTTTTGGTAAAGATCTCTTTATCAATACTGACAATTTTGAAATTACTTTTCTCCATCATTAACCTTATATCGTCCTCATCCCAGAAACTATAAGTAAGAGAGTTATAATCTGTAAGGTTCTCGATGCGATTTAATCCATCTTCAAGAGGAATGGCATCTTTTACAAGGAAGTCATCTTTAGAACGCAGATTAAAAAAGACATGACCTCCATCATTTAGGTGGCGTCTTATACTCTGCATAATCTTTGTGGCGTTTGTATATGAATTTAAGTCAAGAATTCCCCAGAGTAAAGCTCCATCAACTTTTACTGATGAGAGTAGCTCATCAAGACTCTGTTCCTTGTTACATAAAAGCTCTAATTGTGTACCAAGATCTTTTGTAATATCAAAAAAGGCTTTCTGCATCTGTATTATGGTTTCCTTTGAGTAGTCCACACCGTATAAATGAGGAACCTTTTTATGGATTAAAGGCATCAGATGGCGCAGATTACCGCAGCCATAATCTAAAAAAGACTTAAAATTGTGGCGAGAGTAAAATCTTATGACATTCTCATTTGGATAAATAAGGTTGCCTCGTGCAACAAGCTCATGCCATAGGTTAACCTGAATATTATCAAAGTTCAGATCCTGCATAGGCTTTTCTCCTCTTCTTTCATGTTGAGAGACTTCATCTACTAGAATAGCCGTAATGAATGTATAATTCAAACTGTTAGTTTTGATAATTGAACCTTGTTAGCAAAGCTTGCCGATTGGGGATGAATGGCAACGGTGATTTTTGATTAATTAGAACTAATGTAATTATTAATTTTATAAAAAGTGCCTTAAAATCAAGGTAGTATAATAAAATCTAAAACAATTTTATATTCTGGCACGCATCTTGATTATATATAAACATATTAAGGAAAACGGCAAAGCTTGCCGGCAAAGATTTTTATAGGAGAATGTCATATGAGCACAGATTTTGATTATAGCTCCATTGGTAAGACATCCCAACGTATTCAGGCTGATGCAACTACAACAACCAAGTCAAACAGTTCATTAGATCAGTCTGACTTCTTAAAGCTGTTAACCACACAGTTAACAAATCAGGATCCATCATCTCCTGTTGATAACAATCAGATGGTTACCACCATGTCACAGTTATCTATGGTTGATAACTTAAATTCACTTGCTAAGAGCGTTGATGGTGTTACAAGCCTTGTATCATCAAGTTCTGCTCTGACAGCTTCAAGCCTGGTAGGTAGAGAAGTATTATTAAGCAGTGGAGATGGTTATTTCTCTGGCGTTGAAGGTGACTATATGTCAGCTCAGATTGATGCTGGTGATGGTGCAACTGATGTGGTTGTACGTGTTATCGATTCTAATGATAATGAAGTGGCAAGATTTACCGCAGGCTCTATTTCTGGAAAAGTTGAATTTGACTGGAATGGCAAGAATGAAGAGACTGGCGAATACTATCCTGCTGGCAGCTACAAGATTGAGGCTGTAGGTCTGCAGTCATCAGGTTATGCAAATCTATCTGTAAAACCATATGCAAAGGTAGCTTCAGTAACCTTAGGTTCAGATTTAGACAGCACTATGTTAAATCTTGTTGGATACAACCAGCAGATCTCCGTATCAAATGTAGGCGATATTATCTAATCTTTTTAATAAGCTCAGGCACAAACTGCCTGAGCTTATGTCATGAAACCGTCAGATTTTTCTCATTTCTATCAAAATTAATATCAGTTATTAATTTCTCTCTTTATAAATCGTATTCTAAAGCCAAGTTGATAATAGTGGCATGCAAATTGCTATTATTTATTCAGATAAAGGAAAAGTCATTTTTCTGGAGGTTTTAAATGGATAAATTATTGTGGGTTGCAATGTCAGGAGCTAAGGAGAATTTCCATAGCTTAAGCGTACGAAGCAACAACCTGGCAAATGCCAACACCACAGGCTTCAAGGCAGACTTTGAAAACAGCAGAGCAATGTCTGTGTTCGCAGATGCCTATCCAACCCGTGCTTTTGCAATGACAGAAAGACCAGGATACAACTTTGATGGTGGTTCTATCGAAACAACCGATCGTGATTTAGATGTTGCTGTACAGGGTGACGGTTTTATCGCAGTAAATGATAAACAGGGTAGTGAAGCATATACACGTTTTGGCAGCTTTGAAATTGATGTGGATGGTACTTTAAAGACCACTAATGGTTTACCTGTTCTTTCAGATTCTGGTAATCCTATTATTCTTCCACCAATGCTAGAAGATATCATCATTGGCAGAGACGGTGTAATTTCAGGAAGACCTCAGGGCGCAGACGCTAATGTAACAGAAGAGTTTGGCCGTATTAAGTTAGTAACCCCAGAGAACTACGCTAACATCGAAAAAGGCTATGACGGGTTATTCAGAAACGTTGATGGTTCATTAATGGATCAGAATGAAAACGTTCAGCTACGTCAGGGCATGTTAGAGTCCTCTAATGTAAATCCTGTTGAAGAATTAACCAATTTAATTCGCATCCAGAGACAGTACGAAACACAGACAAAGATGATGCAGACTGCCAATGAGATGGATGAACGACAGAACACACTATTAAGCTATAACTAGCAAGGAGTTAAATTATGATCCCAGCACTATGGATTAGTAAAACAGGTTTAGATGCGCAGCAGACAAATATCTCTGTTACATCAAACAACCTTGCTAACGCCTCAACAGTAGGTTTCAAGCGTGGTAGAGCAGTTTTTGAGGACTTACTGTACCAGAAGATCAACCAGCCAGGAGGCAGATCATCTGCTGACAGTTATTTACCTGAAGGTTTAATGATTGGTGCCGGTGCTAAGGTTGTTGCAACTCAAAGACAGCACACACAAGGTGATGTTGAGACTACCGATAACGCATTTGATTTAATGATTCAGGGTAGAGGTTTCTTTGAGATTGAACTTCCTGATGGAACAACTGCCTACACCCGTAACGGTCAGTTTACCAAGAATGAAGAAGGTACAATTGTAACCTCAGGTCAGGGGTTCCCTCTGTTACCTCAGATTCAGATCCCTGAGAACGCAACCTCAATGACAGTAGGTCGTGATGGTCAGGTTTCAGTTGTAGTTGCAAATGAGACTGCATCTCAGGATTTAGGTCAGATTACAATTACAGATTTTATTAACCCAACAGGTCTTGAATCAATTGGTGATAATTTATTCTTAGAGACTTCAGCCTCAGGTGCTCCAAATCAGGGTATTGGCGGCCAGGATGGCATGGGTGAGATCAGACAGAATATGCTAGAAACATCAAACGTAAAGGTAACAGAAGAGCTAGTAAATCTGATTCAGGCTCAAAGAGTTTACGAAATGAATTCAAAGGTACTAACCACAGTCGATACAATGATGGGTTCACTGATTCAGGCTGTTTAGTATAAATAGGGGGTAGGGGTATGAAGAAGTTTGTTTTAGCAGTTGCATTATCACAGATAGTTTTATTACAGGGCTGTGCATTAGATACATTTTCAGCAAAGCCAGATGATCCTAAATATGCTCCTGCTCTACCTGAGGAGGATTATACTCAGGCAATGCCAACAGGTGGCATATATAATGCTTATACATTAAATAATGGCATGTACTCAGATACATCAGCACATAAAGTTGGTGATATCATTGCAGTTACTTTAGAAGAATCTACAAAGGCATCTAAAAAGGCAAACACCGATTTAGACAAGTCTGGAAGCAACAACTTCGGCGGTATAACTCTTGGCGGAAGAGCTGTATCAGTTAAAGGATACACTCCAACTTTGAGCACAAACAGCTCATCAACTTTTTCTGGAGAATCAAAAGCTGATCAGTCAAACAGTTTAAAAGGTCAAATTTCCGTCAGTGTTGTGAAGGTTTATTCAAATGGTAATCTTCAGGTACAAGGTGAGAAATGGTTAATGCTTAACAATGGCAATGAGTATGTACGTGTAACTGGTCTAATCAGACCATCTGACATCAGTTCAGATAATACCGTATCATCACAGAGAATTGCCAATGCAAGAATCCAGTACGGTGGTACAGGCGACTTTGCAGATACTCAGGAGCGTGGCTTTATCTCAAGACTATTTAACAGCGCATTTAATATATTCTTCTAAAAGAATAAGGTGGGGGTTATGCGTGTAATGAACTTTTTCAAAGCTGTGTTTTTAGGAGCCGCAATCCTAAGCTCAATGTCAATGAGCAGCGCTCAGGCTGCCCGTTTAAAGGATATCTCTTCAATTCAGGGTATTCGTGACAATCAGCTAATCGGCTATGGTCTTGTTGTGGGTCTTGCCGGTACTGGTGAGAAAAATTCAAAATTCACAGAGCAGTCTTTCCGCTCAATGTTAAACAATTTTGGTATCAAAATTGACGAAAAGACCAGTCTTAAGATTAAGGATGTAGCACCTGTAGCAATTCATGCAACTCTACCTGCATTTTCAAAGGTTGGTCAGACTATTGACGTTACCGTATCTGCAATCGGTGAGGCTGCATCTTTAAGAGGCGGTACCTTGCTTCAGACCATGTTAAGAGGTGTTGACGGTAATGTATATGCTATCGCACAGGGATCATTAGTAGTAGGTGGTCTTGGTGTCGAAGGAGCTGATGGTTCTAAGGTTACAGTAAATACTCCAACTGTAGGTCGTATTGCCAATGGAGCGATTGTAGAGCGCGAGGTTCCACATAACTTCTCACAGACAGATTCATTTGTTTTCAATTTAAACAGAGCCGACTTTACTACAGCTAAAAATGTAGTAGATGCAGTAAACGATTTGTATGGTGATGGCACTGCAATTGCTGAGGACTCAACTTCAATCAGAGTTCAGGCTCCACGTGATCCATCAAAGAGAGTAGCCTACTTATCAGCTTTAGAGAATATAGAGATTTCTCAGGGCGAGGATGCAGCACGTATCGTTGTTAACTCTCGCACAGGCACAATTGTAATCGGCAGCAATGTAAGATTAAAGCCTGTAGCTGTAACTCATGGCGGACTTACTGTTACTGTAACAGAGGATCCACGTGTATCACAGCCAAACAGTTTCTCTCAGGGACAGACAACTGTAGTACCAGATTCTGCAATTAACGTTCAGGAGAAAAAGGGTAAGATGTTTAAGTTTGATACTGGCGCAACACTAGATGATCTAGTAAGAGCAGTAAACCAGGTTGGTTTAGCTCCAGGTGATCTGATGTCTGTACTTGAAGCTTTAGATAAAGCCGGAGCCATCGACGGCAAACTTGAAATTATCTAAAAGATTTTAACTCTTCAGTGCCACCCCGACCCTACCTCTATAGCACTGGAGAGTTAAATATTTAATCAGTTTATCCACTCGTTAAAGCCATTTGATTTTGCAATCTGAAGTAATGGCGATAATCTTTGTAAAAACAAATCAGTAAACTTTGTTGGATTATTAGTTGCAAGAGCTTTTATATTCTCTGCACCTAATGAACTAAGGATCAGTTAGCGGAATTAATTATCCCATATTAAAATATATGTGAGGATAATAATATGGCACGTAAAAATAAGTATTCAGAAGAATTTATTAAGACAGCAGTTTCTAGAGTAAATGCTG
>JAAYPN010000063.1 GCA_012519775.1 Aeromonadales bacterium
ATAAATAATATATTTTTATAACGACTATATCCTGAATTGAGAGGACTCATATGAACCTTAGCTTAGCTGTTAAAACCTGTTTATTTAAAGATTGTTTTACCATGAACAGAAGAGCATTCAGATCTGAGTACTGGTGGTTTGTGCTGTTTGGTTTTATTGCAGGCCTTGTATTAGGTATATTAAGTATAATTCCAATTATCGGTACATTAGTTTATGCAGTAGCCGATATCTGGATTTGGCTTGCATCATTAACTGTATCAGTAAGACGTCTTCATGATGATAACCACACTGGTTGGTGGCTTGTATTCCCATATTTATGGGCAATCGGAGGTGGTATCTTCCTATTATTTACAATTGGCGGTGCAATGAGCTCAGTATCAGCTGGTGATACCTCTCCATCTAATCTATTTGCAGGCACCGGCATCATTGGTACTGTTTGCCTATGTGCAAGTGCTATTTCTTTCCTTTTACTATTTATTTACTTCATTCTTCCTGGAACTAAAGGTGAAAACAAATTTGGTCCAGATCCACTAGTTGACAAATAACTTCATCTAAATTTGTTATCGAAACTTAGTTCTCCTCCATATTGCTAGATCACTAACTAGTCGATATGGAGGTTTTTTTATATATAGAGCGCGATAAAAGGAAAAATACTTATAAGGATAGAGTGTGCTTAGCAAAATGTTGAGTGTTTAGTACTCTAATAAGAGCTTTGCACAAAAAAAAACGAGTGCAGTTATCTTTATCATTTCATTTTTAATTTACGTGAAAGAAACTTCACAATTGAAAAATTACTGGTTTAAAATCTGCCGCATTAAGGAGTTTTTAATAATTACAAGATAAGAAAAGATTTGATGAGCAGTTACTTTTTGAAGTTTAAAGCCATTCACATTTTAGCTACTAGAATGTACGTGGAATGTACTTAAGAAATTCATAACTAGAGGAAAATAAGAGAAATCTGGTGCGCCCTAGAGGACTCGAACCTCCGACCCCCACCATGTCAAGGTGATGCTCTAACCAAACTGAGCTAAGTGCGCAATATGAGGCACAATTATACATAGAAAATTTTTAATTTCAAGATAGCTATATTAAAGCTCTAACAAACATTGCAGATTAAGCTTTCAGTTAATCTGTTCAAAAAATTTTATCAAGTCAAAAAATTGTGGAGTATAATTAAAATGTTTTGTTGCTCTGCACAAGGCCTTGTCGAGTAGTGCAAGGATAGCGGTAGGGGACATATTTCAATTTTATTATTAACATGGAGCCTTGAGATGCACGGTATGCATCGAGGTTTGAATATGCCAAAAATTACACTTCCAAACGGCGATATCAAAGAGTTTGATAAGCCAATTTCCATTTATGATTTAGCATTAAGCATTGGACCTGGTCTTGCACGTAACTGTGTTGCAGGTAAGATTGAC
The DNA here is from genome assembly GCA_012519775.1 of Aeromonadales bacterium. Classification (GTDB taxonomy): domain Bacteria; phylum Pseudomonadota; class Gammaproteobacteria; order Enterobacterales; family Succinivibrionaceae; genus Succinivibrio. The sequence continues at coordinate 1,422 of JAAYPN010000063.1, forward strand.
GGTCAGCTACATGACGCATGTGATTTAATTACTGAAGATTCAACAGTATCTATCATTACCCCAAAAGATAAAGAGGGTATGGAGATTATCCGTCACTCATGCGCTCACTTATTAGGTCATGCAATCAAGCAGTTATGGCCTGAAACTCAGATGGCAATTGGTCCTGTTATCGACAACGGTTTCTATTATGATGTTGATATCGACCATAAGTTAACAGCAGAAGATTTAGAAGCTCTTGATAAGAGAATGCATGAGCTTGCTAAGACCGACTACGCTGTAGTAAAAGAGGTTGTTGACTGGAACAAAGCTCATTCAACATTCGAAGAGCGTAATGAGCCATATAAGAAGTTAATTCTTGAAGAGAATATCGATAAGTCAGATAAGACAATCGGCTTATATCACCACCATGAATACATTGATATGTGCCGTGGTCCCCACGTACCACGTATGGGTTTCTGCCAGAACTTCAAGCTAACTCACTTTGCTGGCGCATACTGGCGTGGTGATTCAAAGAATAAGATGTTACAGCGTATCTACGGCTGTGCATTCGCATCAAAAGATGAATTAAAGCTTTACCTACAGCGTCGTGAAGAAGCCGCAAAGCGCGATCACCGTGTATTAGGTAAGAAACTTGATCTTTTCCACTTCCAGCAGGAAGCTCCAGGCCTCGTTTTCTGGCACAACGATGGCTGGACTATTTACCGTATCGTAGAGAACTTCATGAGAGAGATGCTACATAAGTATCACTACATTGAGGTTAATACTCCACAAATCATGGATAGAGTATTATGGGAGAGATCTGGTCACTGGGATAAATATGCAGAAAACATGTTTACCACCAAGTCAGAGAACCGTGATTACGCAATTAAGCCAATGAACTGCCCTGGCGCAATTCAGATCTTTAATTCACGTACACGTTCATATCGTGACCTTCCAATCAGAATGGCTGAGTTTGGTAAAGATCACCGTAACGAGCCTTCAGGATCATTACACGGTCTATTACGTGTAAGAGGTTTTGAGCAGGACGACGGTCATGTCTTCTGTACAGACAGCCAGATCTTAGACGTAGTTTCAGATTGTATCCGCATGGTATACGAAGTATACGACGTATTTGATTTCCATAACATTGATGTTAAGTTATCAACTCGTCCAGAAAAGCGTATCGGTTCAGATGAGATCTGGGATAGAGCAGAGCAGGACTTGATGAAGGCTCTAGAGGCTAATAACCTAGAGTACGAATTACAGCCAGGCGAAGGTGCATTCTACGGCCCTAAGATTGAGTTCACATTACATGACTCTTTAGACAGAGCATGGCAGTGCGGTACTGTTCAGTTAGACTTCTCATTACCTGGCCGTTTAGGCGCAGCATATATTGGTGAGGATAACCAAGAACACGTACCAGTTATGATTCACCGTGCAATGTTAGGTTCACTTGAGCGTTTCATCGGTATTCTAACCGAGGAATATGCAGGTGCATTCCCAACATGGTTATCTCCAGTTCAGGTAGCCGTATTAACAATTACTGACGACCAGTGTGATTACGCAAAGAATGTTTATGAGCAGTTAGATGCACAGGGCATTCGCGCTAAGACTGACCTTCGTAATGACAAGATCGGCTTCAAGATCCGTGAGCATACCTTAATGCATGTACCATATTTAGTAGTATGTGGTGCACGTGAAGCTGAGCAGGGCAAAGTTGCAGTCCGTACCAGAAAAGGTGCAGATTTAGGAACAATGTCTATCGAGGACTTGATTAAACTCGTAAAATCAGATATCATACAGCGCAAAAATATGCCTGATGCAGATGTCGAAATTGAGAAATCAAGAAAAGAACAGGCCCAGAAGGCAGATAAAGATTAACGTTTCTAAATCTTTTATATTTTAACTTGTTTAGGAGTACTTGCTATAAACAACAACAAGAAGACCGGTAAACCTCTACAGAAGAACCGGATTAACAATGACATCAGATGTCGTGAAGTGCGCGTTTTGGATGAAAACAATGAGTTAGTAGGCGTAATGCCAACTGCTGACGCATTGCGTATAGCTAAAGAGCAAGGTGTAGATCTTGTTGAGATTAGCCCTAATGCAGAGCCGCCTTTATGTAAGATCATTGAGTATGGCAAGTATCTTTATCAGAAGAGTAAAGATCTTAAGAGCAAGAAACAAAAAGTTGTTCAGGTTAAGGAAGTCAAATTCCGTCCTGGTACAGATGAAGCGGATTATCAGGTTAAACTACGCAACCTAATCCGTTTCCTTGAAGAGGGCAATAAGGCTAAGGTTACCTTGCGCTATCGCGGTCGCGAAATGGCACATCAGTCCTTAGGTTTAGATGTTCTCAAGCGTGTAGAGAAAGATCTATGCGTAGAAAAAGGAATTGCTTCTGTAGAGTCTGCTTCACGTGTTGAAGGTAGACAGGCTGCTATGGTTTTAGTTCCTAAAAAGAAATAGTTACAGGGTTTAAAAGTTCTTAGAAATAAGACTCCTGTATCGTGTTTAACTGCAATAATGCGGAGTATATATAATGGCTGGTAAAGTCAAGGTCAAGATGAAGACCGATAAGGGCGTTGCAAAGCGCTTCAAGAAAACCGGTAGCGGTCACTACAAGTGCCGTCACCAAAACCTACGTCACATCCTTACCAAGAAATCAAGCAAGCGTAAGCGTCAGCTACGTAGCATGGTTTGTGTAAAGACATGTAATTTACGCGCTATTGCACGTCAGTTACCATACGCTTAATGTAGGAGGATTTGACAAATGGCTAGAGTTAAACGCGGTGTTACCGCACGTGCTCGTCACAAGAAAGTTTTAAAGGCAGCTAAAGGTTACTACGGTGCACGTTCACGCACCTTCCGTACCGCTGTTCAAGCAGTTACCAAAGCTGGTCAGTATGCTTACCGTGATCGTCGTCAGAAGAAGCGTCAATTCCGTGCTTTATGGATTGTTCGTATCAATGCAGCTGCTCGTCAGCACGATCTAAGCTACAGCCAGTTAATCAATGGCTTAAAGAAGGCTAACATTGAGATTGATCGTAAGGTTCTATCAGATCTTGCAATCAACGACAAGGTAGCATTCCAGGCTATTGCTGAGCAAGCAAAGTCAGCTTTAAACGCTTAATTTCTAATTTTTAATTAGAATTTTAAAATCTCAGTACAAGTTACTGAGATTTTTATTTTGAGCCTACCAAAAATCACTTTCATTCTTCAATTTTCTCTTTTGTAGTGCAAATTACAAATAACGTTAGAAATTCAACAACATTTAATTTTCTGTATTAAGATTACTTTATTAGTTTTATTTAATAAGGTCGTTTTATGAAGATCCATAAGTTAGCCATTATTGGTCTTGGCCATGTAGGCTCAGAAGTTTTAACAAAAGCGGTAGCAACAAATATCGCATCTGAAATTGCATGTATTGATATCAAAGAGAATGTAGCCTTTGGTGAGGCACTTGATATCTGCCATTCAATTTCATCAACTATCAATAGAAACATCAACGTATATTCAGGCGGTTTTGAAACTGTAAAGGATGCTGATGTAATCATCTGTGCTGCAGGTCCTAGTATTTTACCAGGCAACCATGAGAGATTGTCTCTTGCAAAGCAGAACGTAAAGGTAATTACAGATATCATGACAGAGGTTGTAAAGTACAACACTGAAGCAATCTTTATTATGATTTCTAATCCATTAGACGTTACTACATATCTTGCAGCAACACGTTTTGGCTGGCCTGAGGGAAGATTATTCGGTACAGGTACCACACTTGAAACATTACGCTTTAAGTATATTCTGTCAAAGCACTTTAAGGTAAACCCACAGGATATTAACGCCTTCATGTTAGGTGAGCATGGCAATTCTGCATTTCCTGCATGGTCTACAGTATCTATTGGCGGTATTCCACTAGATAAATTAGGCTCATATTTCCCTGAGGTAAATCTTGATAAAGAGGCAATTGGCAAGCAGGTAGTACAGACAGCATATGATGTAATGGAAGCTAAAGGCTGGACTAATACCGGTATCGCCTCAGGTGCTATTCGTCTTGCTCAGGCAGTATTCTATGATGAGAAGGCAGTATTACCTGTATCTAAGGTATTACATGGTGAATATGGCCTTGATAATGTAGCTTTATCATTACCATCAGTAATCGGTAAAGACGGAGTTGAAAAGAGACTTGCTCTTCCACTTGAGGGAAGTGAGCTTGAAGCATTGCATCACAGTGCAAACTGCATCAAGGAAGTATTAAAAGATTCAAATCTTATCTAACACCAAAATGAGTATGTGCTTTAAGTACATACTCTGATTGTGTCTGTATTGAGTTACTGAAAATGAAAAAGCCAGATTGTAAAATCTGGCTTTTTAACGATTTGTAATTTAATTAGGCTCTTCTTGACATAGGTTTTACATCACGTAGTTCTTTACCGATGTAAATCTGACGTGGACGACCAAGTCTTGAATCTTCAATTGAGTGCATCTCGTTCCAGTGGGTGATCCAGCCGATGGTTCTTGCAATAGCGAAGATTACGGTGAACATTGAGGTTGGAATACCGATAGCATTTAGAATGATACCTGAGTAGAAATCTACGTTAGGGTATAGGTTACGCTCAATGAAGTACTCATCAGATAGAGCAATCTTTTCAAGCTCTGTTGCCACAGCAAGTAGAGGATTATCATCTATATGAAGCGCATCTAAAACCTCATGACAGGTATCACGCATAACAACAGCACGAGGGTCAAAGGTCTTATAAACACGGTGACCAAAGCCGAATAATCTGAAAGGATCATTCTTATCTTTAGCTCTTGCAACGAACTCGGGAATTCTGTCTACAGAGCCAATAGACTCTAGCATACGAAGACAAGCTTCGTTAGCACCACCATGAGCAGCGCCCCATAGAGATGCAACACCAGCTGCAATACATGCATATGGGTTAGCACCTGAGGAACCAGCAAGACGTACAGATGATGTTGAAGCGTTCTGTTCGTGATCTGCGTGCAGTGTAAAAATTCTGTCTAAAGCTTTTTCAATAATTGGGTTTACCTTGTACTCTTCGCATGGAGTTGAGAACATCATGTGAAGGAAGTTACCGGTGTAGCTTAAATCATTACGAGGGTAAATAAAAGGATGACCAATTGAGTACTTGTATGACATTGCAGCAAGGGTTGGCATCTTAGCTACAAGACGAACAGCAGTAAGCTCACGATGCTCTGGATCATAAATATCTAGGCTGTCGTGATAGAAGGCAGATAGCGCACCAGCAACACCGCATAGCACAGCCATAGGGTGAGAGTCACGACGGAAAGCCTTGAATAAGGGTTCCATCTGAGTGTGAACTAGAGTGTGGTGCTTAATTCTGTGAACAAAGTTCTGATACTGTTCTTTATTAGGAAGCTCACCCTTGTATAGAAGGTGGCATACCTGCAGGTAATCAGTTTTTCTTGCAAGCTGGTCAATTGGGTAACCTCTGTATAGAAGGATACCTTTTTTGCCATCAATGAAAGTAATTCTAGACATACATGATGCTGTTGATACGAAACCAGGATCATAGGTAAAGTAACCTTGTTTTCCTAATTCGCGAATATCTATAACTTCAGGTCCTAGGGTACCTTTTAAAATAGGAAGCTTAATTGGATCCATGCCAGGAATCATCAATGTTGCATACTTATCTAATGTGGGTAGAGTATCTTCAATTGCCATTGTTGTTGTCTTCCCTTAATCTTATAAAAAAATAGGTATACTTTACATTGTAAACATAAACGTAAAAAAAAAACTATATATAATAGAAAACAATATAATTGCACCGTTTTAAGGCGTTCTATTTTGGAACCTTTTTAAGGGGGCTTGCCAAATATTCAAAAAAAACAATAGAATAAACAATTATGTTTTAAACAATAAAATAAACAATTATGTTTTAAAATGCATTATTTATTTAATGCCATAACAAAGTGCTAAATCATGGAAAAGAGAATTCTACTAACAGAGTGTACTGATGACGTTGGTCTGATTGCTAAAATCACTAACGTTTGTTTATTATTTCACTTAAACGTAATCCGTCAGGATCAGTTTGCTTCTCATGAGGACAACAAGTTCTTTATGAGAACCGTTGTTGAAGGTGATTTTGCTGATGAAAACAGTAATCAGACTTTTATCAACACCGTAGCAGGCGTTTTACCTCAGGGTGCTAAAGTAAGATTAGCTGACAACCACAGACGAAGATTAATCGTTTTAGTAACTAAAGAGTCACACTGTCTTGGTGAACTTTTAATGAAGACCTATTCAGGTGCTGTTAATGCTGACATTGTATGTGTAGCAGGTAACTACCCAGAATTAGGTACATTAGCAGAGAAGTTTGATGTTCCATTCAAGCTGGTATCATGCGATGGTATCACTAAAGAGGAACAGGAAAAGCGCATGATGGCAGTAATTGATGAGTGCAATGCAGACTATGTGATCCTAGCAAAATACATGAGAATTCTATCTCCAGAATTTGTAAATCACTATCCATTAGGCAAAATCATCAACATTCACCACTCATTCCTACCTGCATTTATTGGTGCTAAGCCTTATCTTCAGGCATATAACCGCGGTGTAAAGATCATCGGTGCAACAGCTCACTTTGTTACAAACAATCTTGATGAAGGTCCTATCATTGAACAGGACGTTATCAAGGTAAATCACCGTTATGATCCTAAAACCCTAGCAAAGGCAGGTCATGATGTTGAGCAGATGGTTTTAATGCGCGCTATAAATAAGGTTTTAGATGATAAAGTCTTTATTCACGGCAACAAGACTGTGGTTTTCTAAAACTCAATTTTAAAACCACAAAAAAGAGCTTTAGATTTTTGTATTTAAAGCTCTTTTTGCATGGATTGATTTAATTATGGAGCTAAACGGTTAGGCTTTTGCCATACACCGTCCTGCAACTCATATATAAAGCGATCGTGCAGTCTGTTCTCACGACCCTGCCAGAACTCCACTTTATTGAATTTAACCTTATAGCCACCCCAGAATGATGGTAGTGGGATCTCGCCTTTTTTGAATTTCTCTTTCATCTCAAGGAACTTACCCTCAAGAATGCCACGGGCAGAGATTAAGTTAGACTGATTTGAAGCCCAGGCGCCTATCTGACTTCCGCGAGGACGGGAGTGAAAGTATTTCAGATCCTGAATAGGGCTCTGACGGATTGCCTCACCAATAAACATTACCTGTCTTTCTAACATGTACCAAGGGAATAAAAGACAAACCTTAGGATTGCCTTTGATTTGCTCAGCTTTTCTTGAACCTAAATTGGTATAGAAAACTAGGTTTTCTCTATCATAGTCTTTTAATAAAACCATACGGGAGTAAGGCTGACCCTGTGCATCTACTGTACTAACAACAACGCCGTTAGGATCATACATTTTTGAGTCAATGGCCTGCTGTAGCCATTTCTCGAAAAGATCCATTGGGTGCTCGGGTAATTGAGATTCATCTAAACCACCAATTTGATAGCTACGTCTTAAATCTGCAACATCAATCATTATATTAGCCTTCTTTTATTCATCAAAAATGTGACATTGTAATAATACATGATTTTTTTATGTGCATTTGTCCTCAAATAATTATTTTTAATGAAGATTATCAACAAGAGAGGCTCTAAAAATGATAAGATCTTAAGAATTAAAGGTATCCCTCATTCTGGGAAGTTAATTTATTACAAAAAAACTTAGGTGCTCAAATGAATACTTATCCAAAGACAGTGTTAGTTATCAATTGCGGTAGCTCCTCTGTAAAATTTGCTATTTTGGATCCAAAAGACGGCCAAGTATTTTTAAATGGTATTGCTCAAGCTTTAGGCTTGGAAGATGCAAGAATTTCATGGAAATTCAACGGTGGCGAAAAGACTGAGACCCAACTAGGTGCAGGTGCAGATCACTCAAAGGCTTTAGAGTATTTAGTAAAGAACGTTCTTGAGAAAGATAAGTCTTTACTAGAGTCTATCGTAGCTTGCGGCCACAGAATTGTTCAGGGTGGTGATATCTACTCAGAGCCAACCCTAATAAACGATGAAGTTGAAGAGAATATCAAGAAGGTTATTCCTTTTGCTCCATTACACAATCCAGCACACTTATTAGGTATTGATGCTGCTCGTGCAAACTTCCCATCAATTCCTCATGTAGCTGTATTTGATACTTCTTTCCATCAGACCATGCCTCCAAAGGCATACCGTTATGCAATTCCTGAGGAGTATTACACTGATTTACACCTACGTAAGTATGGTGCTCACGGTACTTCTCACATGTTCCTGTCACAGGAAGCTGCTAAGATGCTAGGCAAGCCTGTTGAGGAAGTTAACTTAATTACCTGTCACTTAGGTAACGGTGCTTCAGTATCAGCTGTTAAGGGCGGTAAGTGCATTGATACATCAATGGGTTTAACTCCACTTGATGGTCTAATCATGGGTACCCGTTGCGGTAGCATCGATGCTTCAGTTGTATTCTTCCTATGCGATAGAATGAATATGACTCCAGAGCAGGTTAAGGAAGTATTCAACAAGAAGTCAGGTATGGCTGCAGTAAGTGGCATTTCATCAGACTTCCGTCCAATTGTAGCAGGCTTTAACGAAGGCAACGAGAGATGCAAGCTAGCTCTTGAAATGTATGCATATCGTTTAGCTAAGTTTATTGCTTCATACTATGTTCCACTAGGACACGTAGATGCAATCGTATTCTCAGGTGGTGTAGGTGAGAACGGCCCTACCACACGTAAGTTTGTTTGTGCTGAGCTTGAAGAGAGCTTTGGCATTAAGCTAGATAGCGAAGCTAACTATAAGGCTAAGGTATTCATTGGTGTTGATCATCAGACAATTTCAACTCCTGATTCTAAGGTTAAGGTTTTCGTAATCGCAACTAACGAAGAATTAGTAATTGCACGTTCTGCAATGAGCTTTGTTAAGTAATTAACTTTGCAAATTTTAAGTATTAAACTGATATAATAGGCATATTCTGTCGATATCAGTTTTCAAAGTCCTCGTATACGACAGTACGGGGATTTTTATTTTAAAGGAACTTAATGAGTAAGAAGCAATTACCAGAACGTTTAGATGTTATTACCGAGCAGGGCTCATTTTCTGCACTATCTGGTTTAAAGAAGTTCTGGCCTTTTTTAAAGCCTTATTTATTTTTAACAATCATAGGTATTCTGTTAACTATTCCTGTAGGTGCACTTGATGCAGCTGTAGCATCCTTCCTAAAGCCATTTATGGATAACGTAATTGTGGATAAGGACACAGATTTTGCATATAAGGTACCTTATATCATCGTAGGATTCACCCTAGTTCAGGGACTGTGCATTTATACTTCAAATATTGTAAACAGCTATGTCGGTTCACGAATTTCAACCAACCTGAAGCTTGCTCTGTTTAAAAAGCTGATTAACAATGAATCAGCATTCTTTGATAAGAACACCTCAGGTATCGTGCTGATGCGTTTCTGCTCAGATGCTGATACTGCAACCTCAGGTTTAATTACCAACGTAAAGCTGTTCCTGTCTAAGTTCTGGTCATCACTTGGTCTTGTGGTTGTACTTTTATACAATTCATGGCAGTTGTCATTCATTGCTCTTGGCGTACTAGTATTTTTAGTATTCCCTATGAAGGTTGCCCGTAAGAAGGTTATGAAACTGATGGGACTTACCGTAAAGGCAGGCTCAAAAATCAGCTCAAATTATTTTGAAACCTATTCAGGTATCAAGATCATTAAATCATTTAATCTGCAGAATACTATTTTTGCCAAGTTCTCATCTAACCTTGAGGATATATTCCAACTGTCAATGAGAATGGTAAGAAATACCAACTGGTTAGGCCCTGCAATGCATCTTGTAACCGCATTAGGTGTAGCCGGTGTTCTGTATTACGGTTTACACTTAATTACTACAGGTCAGATAACCTCAGGTACCTTTGTGGCATTCTTAGCTGCCCTTATTATGCTGTATACTCCAATTAAGAGTATTGGTAACAACTATGTGGCACTACAGTCTGCATTACTTGCTCTAGAGCGTATCTACAAGATTTTAGAAACTGATTCTTATGAGTCAGATGATGGTGAGGGCAAAAAGGTATTAGAGTCAATTAAGCATGACATTTCATTTAAGAATGTAAGATTCTCATATGACGGCGAGCATGAGGTTTTACATAATGTAAGCCTAACTGTACCTGTAGGATCAAAGGTGGCTTTAGTAGGTAATTCAGGTGGCGGTAAGTCAACTGTAACCTCACTGATTCCACGCTTATATGAGATTGACTCTGGTAACATCACCATAGATGGTACAGATATTCATGAGTTTACCATCTCATCATTAAGACAGCAGATTGCGATGGTATTCCAGGATAACTTCCTGTTCGATGGATCTGTAAGAGACAACCTTTTGTATGGTAAAGAGGATGCAACTCCAGAGCAGATAGATAGAGCAATTAAGAGCGCTTATCTTGATGAGTTTGTAAAGAAGCTTCCAAATGGTCTTGATACCATGATTGGTGAGCGCGGCCTACTATTATCAGGCGGCCAGAAGCAGCGTCTTGCAATTGCACGAGCCATCTTAAAGGATGCACCTGTAGTAATTCTTGATGAGGCAACATCAGCACTTGATAACAAGTCTGAGAAGGTTGTTCAAAGAGCATTAGATAAACTGATGGAGGGCAGAACCACAATCGTTATTGCTCACCGTCTGTCTACTGTAATGGACTCTGACAAGATCTTAGTAATCAATGACGGTAATGTTGTTGAAGAGGGTAATCACCAGGAGTTACTAGCTAAGAATGGTGCTTACGCTATGCTGTACAATTCTCAGTTCAGTAAGACCCACAAGAAAGAGGAAGAATCTCAAGAGGGCGAAAATGCAGAAGAAGATATCGATGCAGTTCACTTAGCTCCTGAGAAAACGGAAGAAGAAAGCGAAAAGGCTTAAAACATTCCTCATTAAAGCTCATTATCAGTTCACTGTTAATGAGCTTTTTAAATTTGTAATCATCAAGTCAGCTCCATTCTAAAAAATATCTGGTAAATCGCTCCTGTTTTTTAAAGAAAAATCTCTGATGCCATACCTTTGCTGTATTGTGGTTACTATCTGTCTTTAAGATCCTAGTCACTTTGCAATAAGCTGCTATGATAAAAAAGCCTGGCTTTATTTTTTCCCTTTTTAAAGGTACTTCATAGTTAAAACGTATACACAAAAAAAGCAGCCTTTAAAATGAATTAAAGACTGCTGATTTTCTTTAGTAATGCTAATTAGAAGGCAAGACTATCTAACTGACTTACAGCCATTATTTTAGGCTTTACATCATTGGTACTGCCGTTTTTGCTATTAACAGTTTTGAGTAAATCAAGACCTAGCTTTACATAATCGTTCGGAATATTTCCATAGGCATAGCTAAAGAAGATATCCTTAATTAAAGAAGTGCTTTCTGTATTCATAGGGCTAATGTGTTTTACCTCAATCTCTCTACCTTTGAATACACTTTCTTTAGCTTTGATGATGGTCTCATCTAAAGAAGCAATCTCATCAACAAGACCAATAGATTTGGCGTCATCTGCCATAAAGATACGACCTTCAGCAAAGTCTTTATAATTTTGAATTTTAAGCTTTGATCTTGCCTTGGTAACAAGAGAAATAAACTCCTTATAAATCATATTAACCTGCATGGTGTATTCAATCATTTTGGCTTTGCTAACTGGTCTTGCAATCTCGTTTCTTGCAAGCTCGCTAGTCTCAACACCATCTTCATAAACACCATACTCATTTAAAAGACCATGCAATGACATACCGATAGAGAAGACACCGATTGAGCCGGTGATAGTCTCTTTAGTTGCAAAAACCTTATCACCTACGGTTGCAATCCAGTAGGCACCAGATGCGCAAAGACCATTCATTGATACATAGATTGGAAGTTTTCTTTGTGTTTTCAGGTAAGTCAGATACTCACGGATCTGTTCTGATGCGGTAACTGAGCCACCACCTGAATTTAAATATAAAACTACAGCTTTAACTGATTTATCTTTATAAATCTTATCAATCTGAGATTTGATGCTATTAGGCGTAAAAGCCATAGGATCAGATGACTTGTCTACAATATTGCCAATACCGTAAATCACGGCTACATGATCATTATCATCAGAAGCATTGTCTAACTGGCCATCAAAATTGGGATCATTTTTAAGAGCAAGATACTGCTGATAGGTAATGGTATTAGGTTTTGTAAAATCATTTTTACTTGCGCCATATTGCTTAATCAGAATATGGTCAACCTGCTGTTTTGAGAGTACATCTGTAATAAGAGCATACTTCTTTAGAAGAAGAGCTTCACTTCCTAATGTGGAATTGAGATTGTTTAGGTATTCACCTACGTTCTGATATAAGGAAGCTAAAGTCTTCTTTTGCACTGGTGAAACACTCAACTCATTTATGTATTCATCCCACAATTTTGTGAATACATGGGTATATTCAGCTTTAACGCCATCAGACATATGATCTGATGTAAATGGCTCAACTGCTGATTTGAACTCACCTGCCTTAAAGATAAGAGGCTCTACATTCAGTTTATTAAAGAGATCTTTGTAGTATAAAGAGCTGCTTGCAAATCCTCTAAAGCTAAAGCCTCCAAAAGGATTAAGAGCAATTCTTTTGCAGGCACTTGCAATCATATAGCCTGCAGCTGTGTAGTTATCTGCATAGGCAATAGTGTTCTGAGTGCGTTTTACTTTTGCAAAGGCTCTGATTGCCCTGGCAACACGAATGGCAACAGGAATTGATGTAGGTCCTAGATTTGAGACATTTACATATAAGGTCTTGATGTTCGGATTTGTCGCAGCATCAGCAAGAGCTTCTTCAATAGATAAAATATCGTTTGTTGCGCGGTTATTTAGCTTTTCATCAAGCTGTCTAGAGAATACTGCATAGTCATCATCAGATAGAGGAGTCTCTAGAATAGGACCGTTTAAATTAAGATATAACACAGAGCTTTTCTTTAGATTTTGATTATCTTCAGTTCCGGCCATAAAGAAGCTTGCTTTGCTGTATTGGCTGTTAGAAAAGGATATCAGTGAGAAAATTGCGATTACAAGAATAATAAAAATGATGTTAAAGACTGTATTTCTTATGAAGGTGATAATTGATCCTATCATCATAAAAAGATGGCAGATACCGGTCATAACTGATGGATTTGAGTTTTTTATCTCGATTCTGGTGTTATTTTTCAGGATACCATTATTTTGTTTTGCATTATTGAATGCATCCGAGCTTGCTTTGGTGTAGTCAGTATGCTCATTAGGTGTCATTTATGATCTCCTAATTTATAAAATAAAAGACAAGGCCTTACCTTGTCTTTTAATGTCTGCTTAAAATGATTATTTCTTGGTGGTTTTAACAATCTGCATGATTGAACCTACTATGCCTGAAACATCTGACAGGTTGCTTGGAACAATTAAAGTATTATTGGTCTTAGCAAGATTTGCAAAGGCTTCAATATACTGCTCTGCAACCTTTAGATTTACAGCGGTATCACCACCGTTTAACTGAGATGCATTTGCAATCTTTGCAATAGCCTCAGCTGTAGCGTTGGCAATAGCAATAGTTGCCTGAGCCTTACCTTCAGCGACGTTAATCTCAGACTGCTTTTCACCTTCGGATTTGGCAATTGCAGCTTCACGGGCACCGGTTGCAAGGTTAATCTGTTCCTGCTTACGACCTTCAGACTCAAAGATCACAGCTCTCTTTTCACGCTCTGCTGTGATCTGTCTTTGCATAGCCTGCAGAATTACAGCAGGTGGAGTCAAATCCTTAATCTCGTAACGTAGTACCTTAACACCCCAGTTTAAAGCTGCCTCATCAATTGCAGATACAACATGATTATTGATTACTTCACGCTCTTCAAAGGTTTCATCAAGAACCATCTTACCGATTACAGAACGTAGAGTGGTCTGAGCAAGCTGAGTGATTGCCACGATGTAGTTTGAGGTACCGTAACTTGCAAGTTTTGGATCGGTAACCTGGAAGTATAAAATACCGTCAACTGAAAGCTGGGTATTATCGCGTGTGATACAAACCTGACTTGGAGTATCAAGTGGGATCTCCTTTAATGAGTGCTTGTAGGCAACTTTATCAATAAAAGGAATAATAAAGTTAAGACCAGGGCTTAGAACCTTATGGAATTTACCTAATCTTTCGATAACCCATGCAGTCTGCTGAGGAATTACGTTAATTGATTTAATTACAAAGATAATTGCAATTACAATCAGTATAATAGCGAAAATCAATCCGCCATTTAAGCTCTCATCGTACATATTCATACTCCGTGTTCATTACGATAATAAAAAAATCTATTTGCAAAGCAGCAGGCGATTACCAACTACCTTTTTAATCTGATAGCTTCCTGTCTCTAAAGGAGCGTTCTCAGTGTAGGCAATCCATAGTGCACCACGATAATTTACTTTTGCAGTGCCATCCTGAAGAACCTCAGTTACGTTAACCATCTGACCTTTATCTAAAGAATCGATACTCTCAGGGGAGAGTTTTTTAAACTTTTTGCGACAGTAAAATGCTAATACGACACCTGAAACTGCAACGATTGCTCCTAATATGCATTGTAAAGTTAAATCACCATTTAATACAGCTGTTAAACTGGCTGCAAAGGCTCCAACGCAGATGGCAAGTAAATAGATGGTGCCTATCATCATCTCTGTTCCTAATACTAACAGAGCTACAATAAGCCATATTATTGAAGCAGACATACTCTCTCCTTAAAACTATTTCTTCTTTGTAAATTTAGACAGTATCAATCCTAAAATTGCGCACACAATAATAACTGCCAGAGCGATATTGCTTTCTTCATCACCAGAATTTCCGATTAGAGTATATAAAAATACCCAGATCACAACCATGATAATGAATGTAATAAAAGAGCTTTGCTTCCTTTGTGAATTATTCTTTGTCTTTGCGCTGTCACTTTTAGCCAGACTGTCAGATCCTATTTTAGAGGTATTAGAATTATCCTTTCTGTCAGTCAGTGCTTCAGGAGCATCTAAAACCTCAACATCTTCATATGAAGCTGCAACTGTGTTGTAGTTTTTTACATCAGGAATATCAATATCGTTTGCCTTTTTGGCATTCTCTATATAGGTATCCTGTGCTTTTTTACGGTATTCATCGGTATTAGTCAGGATAGTCCTTTGAGTATTTTTTTGGGGAAAATCTTTTGCACTTGTTGCTTTTTTCAAACTATTATTAGTATTAAAAGAGCCGCTATGATCCTTATGTTCGATATTTGTGCTTTCAATTTTCTTTGCTGAAGCTGAAAAGTCTGATTTTCCCTTTTTATCAACAAGACTTGCAAAGTCGCCATCTTTTGGTTCAAAAGAATTGAAATTCATATAAATCCTGAATATTTTGTATAGCTTGAGTGCTATTATAGGTGGAAAATCATATAGAAAACTTAGGAATTTAAGGAAATATGGCTTAGTGCAAAATTTCCGTAAATTAAATTGATAAGAATATAAAAAAATATCTTTAAAACTGATAAAAGGATCACTTTTTCTTGTATAATTTCCGATCAAATTTTACAAGTTCCGGAGGAATTATGCTACGCATTATGGAAGAGGCTCTAACATACGACGACGTCTTGTTAGTACCTGCACACTCAACTGTTTTACCAAACACTGCAGATCTTCGTACTAGATTGACCTCCAACATTCAGTTGAACATTCCAATGATTTCTTCTGCAATGGATACCGTTACCGAATCAAACCTTGCAATTGCACTAGCTCAGGAAGGTGGTATCGGTTTCATTCACAAGAATATGTCAGTAGAGCACCAGGCAGCAGAAGTTGCCCGCGTAAAGCGTTTTGAAAACGGTATGGTTGTAAAACCAATTACTGTACACCCAGAAGCTACAATTAAAGACGTTCGCATGATGGCTAACAAATACGGCTTCTGCGGTTTCCCAGTTGTAGACGAGAATGATAACCTATTAGGTATTATCACCGGTCGTGATACCCGTTTCCTAACTAATGGTGACGTTAAGGTTAACACCGCAATGACCCCTAAAGAGCGTTTAGTAACAGTACGTGAGAATGAATCACGCGAAAACGTTCAGGCTTTAATGCAGCAGCATCGTATCGAAAAGGTTTTAGTAGTTGACGATGCATTCCACTTAAAGGGGCTAATCACTGTTAAGGATTTCCAGAAATCATCAAACAAGCCAAATGCATGTAAAGATGCTTTAGGCCGTCTTCGTGTAGGTGCAGCTATCGGTGCTGGCGCTGGTAACGAGGAAAGAGCTAAGGCTCTAGTTGAGGCTGGTGTTGACGTTCTACTAGTAGACTCATCACACGGTCACTCACAGGGCGTTTTAGACAGATTAAAGTGGTTACGTAAAGAATATCCAGAACTACCTATTATAGGTGGTAACGTTGCAACTGCAGCAGGTGCTTTAGCTTTAGCTGATGCTGGCGTAAGCGCTGTTAAGGTTGGTATCGGTCCTGGTTCAATCTGTACAACACGTATCGTAACAGGTTGCGGTGTTCCACAGATGACTGCAATTTCAAATGCTGTAGAAGCTCTAGAGGGCACAGGCATTACCGTTATCGCTGATGGTGGTATCCGTTATTCTGGCGATATTGCAAAGGCACTAGCTGCTGGCGCAAACTGCGTAATGGTAGGTTCAATGTTCGCTGGTACCGAAGAGGCTCCAGGTGAGATTGAAATTTACCAGGGTCGTTCATTCAAGTCATACCGTGGCATGGGCTCACTAGCTGCTATGTCAAAGGGTTCTGCTGACCGTTACTTCCAGTCAGACAACGCTGCTGACAAGTTAGTACCAGAAGGTATTGAAGGCCGTGTTGCATACAAGGGTCTTCTACGTGGCATTATCCATCAGCAGATGGGTGGTCTACGTGCTGCTATGGGTCTAACCGGCTGTGCAACCATCGACGACTTACGTACCAAGGCTCAGTTTGTTCGTATTACAAGTGCTGGTTTCCATGAGTCACACGTTCATGATGTTAGCATCACTAAAGAAGCTCCAAATTACCAGAGCCACGTTTAATTAAATATTCTCTGATGCACCTGCAGCATATGCAGGTGCATTGTATTTTATACCAATCTATCAAGAGTAGTTACTATGTCTTCTAAGAACATCCATTCTGAAAAGATCCTGATCCTGGATTTTGGTTCACAGGTAACACAGCTGATTGCACGTCGTGTACGTGAAATCGGTGTTTACTGCGAAATCTATCCTTTTGATGCTGATCTTAGCTTAATCAAAGACTTTGGTGCTCAGGGTATCATCCTGTCAGGTGGTCCTGAGTCAACTACAGAAGCAGGTTCTCCTCGTGCTCCTTCATGGGTGTATGAGGCAGGTGTTCCTGTTTTAGGCATTTGCTACGGTCTACAGACCATGTCTGTACAGTTAGGTGGTACCGTTCAGGGCTCATCTAAGCGCGAATATGGCCATGCAACTGTAGAAATCAAAGCTCCATGTCCACTGTTTGACGGTTTAACCGATCATGAAGGCGAGCAGAAGCTTGATGTATGGATGTCTCATGGTGACAAGGTAACTGTGATCCCTGAGGGCTTTATCACTGTTGGCAGCACTGAAACCTGTCCATATGCAGCTGTTTACAACGAGCAGAAGCAGTTCTACGGTGTTCAGTTCCACCCTGAGGTAACTCACTCTAAGCAGGGTGGCGAGATGCTAAAGCGTTTCGTAATCGATATCTGTGGTCTACACGGCTTATGGTCACCTAGCGCAATTATCGAAGACGCTGTTGCACGCATCCGTGAGCAGGTTGGTGATAAGAAGGTTCTTCTAGGTCTTTCAGGTGGTGTTGATTCATCAGTTACAGCATTACTACTGCAAAGAGCAATCGGCAAGCAGTTAACCTGCGTATTCGTAGACAACGGTTTATTACGTTTAAACGAAGGTGCACAGGTTGAGCAGATGTTTGCTCCAATGAATTTAAACTTCGTATACGCTGATGCTTCAGACAGATTCCTAGATGCTCTAAAGGGCATTTCTGATCCGGAGCTTAAGAGAAAGGCAATCGGTAAGACCTTCATCGACGTTTTCGCTGATGAGGCTCGTAAACTTGAAGGCGTTGACTTCCTAGCTCAGGGTACTATCTACCCAGACGTTATTGAGTCAGCAGCTGCTAAGTCTGGCAAGGCACACGTAATTAAATCTCACCACAATGTAGGCGGTCTACCTGAGGATCTGAAGTTCCAGTTAGTAGAGCCTCTACGTGAGTTATTTAAAGACGAAGTAAGACGTATTGGTGTAGCTTTAGGTTTACCTGAGGCTATGGTAATGCGTCACCCATTCCCAGGTCCTGGTTTAGGTGTTCGCGTTTTAGGTGAAGTAAAGAAAGAGTACTTAGATTTACTTCGTCAGGCTGATGCTATCTTTATGGAAGAGTTAAACAAGTCAGGCTGGTACCAGAAGGTAAGCCAGGCGTTTACTGTATTCCTACCTGTACGAGCAGTTGGTGTTATGGGCGATCACAGAAGCTATGAATATGTAGTTTCTCTACGTGCTGTTAAGACCATCGACTTTATGACTGCAAAATGGGCTGAGTTACCATATGATCTTCTAGGTCATATCTCAAATCGTATCATCAATGAAATCAACGGCATTTCACGCGTAGTGTACGATATCTCTGGTAAACCACCAGCAACTATTGAGTGGGAATAAT
>JAAYPN010000064.1 GCA_012519775.1 Aeromonadales bacterium
ATTATTTTTAGTTAACATTAACCAAAGAAAGTGCATTTTTATTTATAATCTTACACCATGGACAAAATCTTCGTTTTAATCAATGTAGCTATTAATAGACCTCTCTTTAGGGAATTTGCTTATAAGGTAAATGCAAAAAAGGAGGAAGTGTTTATTGGTGCTCGTGTTTTAGTAGATTTTGCCAATTCGAAACAGGTTGGAATTATCACTGAAGTTGCACCGAAGATTGATATCGACCTTAAAAAGATCAAAGAGGCAAAACTGTTAGATAAACAAGCAGTCTTGCCAGAAGACATAATAAAAACCGTCCAGTTTGGTTCTACTTACTTCCAGTATCCTCTAGGTCAGTGCTTTAACGTAGCTTTACCCAAAATTCTTCGTGATGGCGGACCTTTTGCTTATGACACTATTCCAACACTAAAACTTGCTGCCATTCAGGATGAAAAAAAACTCTCGAAGATAAAATCTCAAGAACAGAAACAAATTCTCGAGATATTAAAATCAGGACCTGTCAGAAGAAAAGAAATGAGGGAGCGTGGCATTAGTAGTACTAGCGAAAACGCTCTGATTAAAAAAGGCTTAATAGAGCTTTTTGATTTAAAGATTGAGAATAAAAAGTTCTATGATCTCAACTGTGAAGTTTTAAAAGAAACTCCTCCTGTTCCAAACCTTGAACAAAAGAACGCTATCTACTGCATCGGTAATAGCGATAAGTTTGAGACCTTTTTATTAAATGGCATTACAGGATCTGGAAAAACAGAAGTATATCTTCAGATCATTGAAAGCACCTTAAAAAAAGGCAAGGCAGTTCTGGTATTAGTACCTGAAATTGCTCTAACCCCTCAAACCTTTGACAGATTCTACAGACGATTTAATGTCCCTGTAGCCTCAATGCACTCAGCTTTAAGCGATAGAGAAAGACTAGATGCTTATATAGATATGAGTACAAACAAGGCGGGTATTTTAATCGGTACAAGAACTGCTCTTTTTACCCCTATTCCAAATCTAGGGTTAATTGTTATTGATGAAGAGCACGACTCATCATTCAAACAGAATGATACCTTTAGGTATCATGCACGTACGCTAGCGATCATGCGAGCCAAAATTAACAATTGCCCGATTGTTTTAGGTTCTGCTACACCAAGTTTAGAAACCATAAACAACGTTCAGCAGTGTATCTTTAAAAAGATTGATCTTAAAATTAGAGCAGGCGGTGCTAAGTTACCTGAATTTGAGTTAATCGATCTCCGAAAAGAGCCTTTGACAGAAGGTTTGAAAACAGGTGTCTGCAAGACTCTTGAAAACATGATTGGAGAAGAAACAGCAAAAGGCAATCAGGTATTGCTTTTTCTAAACAGACGAGGCTATTCACACCATCTTGTCTGTCATCAGTGTGGTCATGTATTTGTCTGTCCTAACTGTGATAACCTGCTTACTGTACATAAGAAAAATAACAGGTTACAGTGTCATGTATGCGAAAACTTCTACCCTATTCCTAAAACCTGCTATGTATGTGGAAATGACGAGCTTGTAGAACAGGGATTTGGAACAGAACAGGTATGCGAATTTTTAGAAGATCGCTACCCAGATGTAGGTGTTGAAAGAATAGATAGAGACAGTGTTACCACAAAAAGTCAGCTTGAAACAAAGTTATCAAGAATAAGAGATGGCTCATCTAAGATCATGCTAGGCACACAAATGCTAGCTAAAGGACATGATTTTCCGAATGTCACTTTAGTTGGTATTCTCGATATAGATTCTTCATTATTTAATGATGACTTTAGAGCTCTTGAAAACTCAGCTCAGTTATTAACTCAGGTATCAGGAAGAGCAGGACGTGGTCTCAAGGAAGGAAAAGTTGTTATTCAGACCCACCATCCTGACAATAAACTTATCAATCAGATCATCGATCCTAATACAGATTATCTGACAATAGCCTATGATATGCTTGAGACTAGAAAAAATCTGATGTTGCCCCCATATACTAATCAAGCATTTATCTTATGTAATAGTGCTGCAAGAAATAAAGCTTTTAACTTCATTAGAGATTTACATCAAAAAGTAATCCAATTACAAAGCAATTTTGGAAATTTATCTATAAGTCCTGTTATGTCTGATAAAATGGAGAAAGTTCAAAATCGCTATCATTTTCATATGCTAGTTACAAGCTATAGTCGTAAAACACTAAGCCAATTTTTATATTTAGTACGTAATACAGTTACACAAAGTGCATTGCCAAATGATGTACGTTTTGCAATCGAAGTTGATCCGATTACAATGTATTGATTTTGTCTTTGTGGTATCCTTTGTGTCGCAAAAATTTATATATTTATCCATTAGGTGCGGTAATGAAACAATTAATTGAGAATTTATTAAAACAGAGTATTGATGCTATTAATAGTGATGGTGCTATTAGTGCAGATTTACTAAAAAATATTCGAGTAGACCGCACAAAGGAAAGATCACACGGTGATTTTGCAACTAACATCGCTATGATGCTTGCAAAACCTCTAAAGCAGAATCCTCGTCAGATAGCTCAATCTCTGATTGATAATCTTCCAAAGGATGACCACATTAGCAAAGTTGAAATTGCAGGTCCAGGCTTTATTAATTTCTTTGTAAATAAAAATTCTATCGCTACCGCTCTTGAAGCCATGAGTAAAGATGCAAGGTTAGGCGTTCCTACAGTAGCTGCTCCTAAAACTATTGTCGTTGATTACTCAGCTCCAAACGTAGCAAAAGAAATGGCTGTTCACCACATTCGTTCAACAGTAATCGGTGATGCCGTAGTTCGCGTATTAGAGTTCTTAGGAAACAAGGTTATCCGTTCTAACCATATCGGTGACTGGGGTACCCAGTTTGGTATGCTGATCGCTTACCTTGAAAAGAAAGAAAATGAATCAGGTTCAGGTATGGATCTTAGCGATTTTGAGGCTTTCTACCGCGAAGCTAAAGAGTGCTATGACACCGATGAAGAGTTCGCTGTAAAGGCAAGACACTACGTTGTATTACTGCAGGGTGGTGACGAGTACTGCAGAAGCATGTGGAAGAAATTAGTTAATATGACTATGGTTCAAAACCAGAAGTTATATGACCGCCTTGATGTTACACTTACTGATAAAGACATCATGGGCGAGAGCTTATACAATGACATGTTACCTGTTGTAGTTGAAGATTTAATCAAGCGTAATATCGCTGTTGAAGATCAGGGCGCTATCGTTGTTTACCTACCTCAGTTTAAGAATAAGGAAGGCAACCCTCTTGGCAATATTATCCGTAAGAAAGATGGCGGTTACTTATACACCACAACTGATATTGCCTGCGCAAAATACAGAGCCCAAAACCTGCACGCAAACAGAATTTTATACTTCACAGATTCAAGGCAGAGCCAGCATTTGGAAACTGTTTGGGCGATCTGCAGAAAAGCAGGTTACGTTGGTGAGGATGTATCACTAGAGCACTGCCCATTCGGCATGATGCTTGGTAAAGATGGTAAACCATTTAAGACCAGATCAGGTGGTACAGTAAAATTACGCGACGTTTTAGATGAGGCAGAATCAAGAGTAACCGCTCTATTAAAAGAAAGAAACTCAACCTTATCTGAAGAAGAAAAACAGGTTGTTATCCATAACATCGCTATCGGCGCTGTTAAGTACGCAGATCTTTGCAAGAACCGTACAACTGACTATATCTTCGATTGGGATCAGATGCTAGCCTTTGAAGGTAACACCGCTCCATATCTACAGTATGCATATAGCCGTATCCGCGCTATCTTCAGAAAAGCAGCTGACCTTGAGATTGGTAAGATTGTTATTACCAACGAGGCAGAAGAAGATCTTGCAAACAAATTATTAGCTTTCTCAGAAGCTGTACAAAGCGTTGGTTCAAAGACTTTACCAAACTTACTATGTAACTATATTTTCGAGTTGTCTAACCTGTTCATGCATTTCTACGAAGCTTGTCCAATTCTAAAGGATGGTGTAGAAAAAGAAGTTGCTCAAAGCCGTCTTGCACTTTGTGACTTAACTGCTAAGGTACTAAAGCAAGGCTTAGGTCTTTTAGGTATTAACGTAATGGAGCAGATGTAAGAGTGAATAAATTAAAGTTAGCATTTAATGAGTTTTATAAAACCTTATTAAACTATATCTTAAAAAAAGATGAAAATTCAAAGATTAAATATAAAAATTTATTAGTTGTAATTTCCGTACTGCTAGCTTTATTTATTGCGCTAATCGTCGCTTTTTCATCATCAGGAAACAGCAACAGTAACAATATGCAATTAAACCCAAAGGACACCTCAGACAGTAAAGAGGTATCCTTTGAGGATAACAATGCAGTTGCAACTGATCCTCAGACTCTTGATCTGAACAGCGTTTCTGTAAACCCTAATGATTTAGATGACGACTCTCCTATCAAACCAGATAGTGAAGAACTACAGGAGGCTCAGCTTATAGCACCTCAAGAGCCGGCCACTGAGACTCAAGCAAATCAGAGTCAGCATAGTGGAGTTGAACCTGAAGTTCCTTCAAATCAGACAGAAACACCAGATAGTGCAGCTAATAACAATTATCATTACTCATTATTCTGCGATAAATTTGCAAGTAAAGAAAAAGCAGAGGCTACAAAAGCCAATATAGCTATTTCATCAGGTCAAATTTCAAATGTTGTTTATAAAAACAATTCATATCAGTTGCAAATTGAACCTTTTACAACAAGAGATGAAGCAATCGGCGCTTTTAATAAACTTGATTCACTTGCTTTAGTAAATCAATGTACTCTAGAAACTAGGAAATAAAAATGACAACTATCGTATCTGTAAGACGTAATGGAGTTGTAGCTGTAGGTGGCGACGGTCAGGTTACCATGGGTCAGAGCACCATCCTTAAAGGTAATGCTAGAAAAGTAAGAAAGATTTTCCATGATAAGGTAATTGCAGGTTTTGCAGGCTCTACTGCCGACGCATTTACTTTATTAGATTTATTCGAAAAGAAACTTGAAGAGCATCAGGGGATTCTTGAGAGAGCCTGTATTGAGCTTGCTAAACTCTGGCGTTCAGATAGAGCCCTAAGAAAACTTGAAGCTATCTTAATTGTGGCTGATGCAAAAGATTCACTAATGATCACTGGTACTGGTGATGTAGTAAAGATGGATGGCGATGTCCTGGCTACTGGTTCTGGCGGTAACTACGCTTTAGCTGCAGCTCGTGCTCTTGTAGATAATACAGACTTAAGCGCTGAAGAAATCGTTAAAAAGTCTTTGGATATTGCATGCAATATCTGCGTATTTACAAACTCTAACCATATCATTGAAAAGATCGAGTACTAATTATGTCAGAATTAACTCCTCGTGAAATTGTAAACGAACTAGATAAATATATTATCGGTCAGAAAGAAGCTAAAAAAGCTGTAGCCATCGCTTTAAGAAACAGATGGAGACGCATGCAAATCAATAAAGATCTTCGTGGTGAAATTGTACCTAAGAATATCTTAATGATTGGCCCTACAGGTGTTGGTAAAACAGAAATTGCAAGACGTCTTGCAAAACTTGCTAAAGCGCCTTTTGTAAAAGTTGAAGCTACCAAATACACCGAAGTAGGTTATGTTGGTAAAGACGTAGAATCCATTATTAGAGAGCTTGCAGATGTAGCCATGAAGATGGTTAAGGAAGAAGCTTTCAAACACAATAAAGTTAAAGCAGAAGATGCTGCTGAAGAAAGAATTTTAGACGTTCTTTTACCAACTCCAAGCGCAACTGAAGACGAGAAGAATTCCTCTGCTGCAAGACAAGTGTTCCGTAAAAAACTTAGAGAACATGAGCTTGATGAGAAGGAAATCGAAATCAATATTGTTGATAGCAGCCCAACCGTTAATGTAATTGGCGGTGCTCCTGGTATGGATGAAATTAACGATCAGCTACAGTCCCTTTTCAATTCTATGAGTTCAAATAAAATGACCACCAAGAAGATGAAAATCAAGGATGCATTAAAGATCTTAACCGAAGAGGAAGCTACAAAGCTTACAAAGAACGATGATCTTAGAAGCCAGGCTATCGAACTTGCTGAAAATAATGGTATTGTTTTTATTGATGAGATCGATAAAATCTGCCAGGAAAGTCAGGATAGGGGAGCTGTTTCAAGACAGGGCGTACAGAGAGATTTATTACCTCTAATCGAAGGTTCATCTGTTAACACCAAATACGGTATGTTAAAAACAGATCATGTTTTATTTATCGCATCAGGTGCCTTCCAGATGTCAAAGCCATCAGATCTGATCCCTGAACTTCAGGGCCGTCTTCCAATTCGTGTAGAGCTTTCAGCTCTTACCGCAGAAGACTTTGAGAGAATTTTAAAAGAGCCCCATAACAGCTTAACTAAGCAGTATGAGATGTTAATGTCTACTGAAAATGTTACCGTTCAGTTTACTGACAGCGCAATTACAAGAATTGCAGAAGATGCATATCAGGTAAATCAGAGAACTGAAAACATCGGTGCTAGAAGATTACACACTTTAATGGAAAAGATTCTTGAAGAGATCTCATTTACAGCTCCTGATAAGTCAGGTTCTAACGTCGTTATCGATGATAAGTACGTTGATGAGCATGTAGAAGAACTTGTTCAGAATGAAGATATAAGCAGGTACATTTTATAGTGACCAAAAGAGAGCTTTCCCCTAAAGAAACAATTATTCTTCAAGAACTTGAAGAGCTTTGTGTAAGTTGTCAGAATTTAAGTCAACGCTTAACTGATAACGAAAAAGCTCTTCAGGATAAGGAGAAAGAACTCTCTTGTGCACGACGTGAAATAACCAGGCTTAAAGAGGAGAACCAGCATCAGAAAGAGGTTCTCCAAACCTGGAAGAAAAGACTTGAAGTTATTTTAGATAAGCTTCCAAAAGTTTAAATAAAAGCTACCGCTTTTATCTTCACCTACCATAGAACTATTCTTTTTTACCTAAACTCAATCTTACACTGGCAAACAAGAAAGCACCAAAAATTGTACCCGCAGCAAGTGAAATCAGATAACCGCCATAATTCTCAGACAATGGAATAATAAAGATACCGCCATGAGGTGCACAGATTGTACATCTATAGTACATGCTCATTGCACCAGCCAGAGCAGAAGCCGTAATACATACAGCTTTCATCTTCGTCTGGTTTACAGCAAGGAAAGGAAGAACACCTTCAGTAATAAATACTAAACCTTTAGCTATGGCGACAAGTGTATTCTTTTTCTCATTTGCGGTGAAAGCTTGTGGTATCAGAAGAGATGCTATGCCCGCTGCTAATGGAGGCACCATACCACCAATCATTACAGATGCCATCACCATACTGCCAGGTCCCATTTCAGGTAAACCATCAGCAAGTAACAATACTCCTATAGCATAAGCACTCTTATTTAATGGACCACCCATGTCAGCTGCCATCATACCAGCAGTAACTGCACCAATGATAATTAAGACAAGTGAACCGGAATCCTCAATTAGTGTGGTAATGCACTCATCAAGAAAAGCTGCAGGAATGTTTGTAAAGTAAGTAGCTATAATAGCGGTTCCTAATACACCAAAGATAGGGTACAAGAGTAACGCCACAATAGCATCGTGTCCTTTTAGGAATCTAGCCGCTAGTGTCGTTACAATTAGCGCAATTGCACCTCCTACAAAGCCGTTTACTACAGCACCTATAACTCCAGATCCACCTAAATCAGCCATAACACCGCCAGTAAAACCAGCTACAAGTGCTGTTCTACCTCTAATGGAGAAAGCAATAAATGCAGATAAAATCGGGAATAGTAAAGTACCAATTGAATAGCCAATCTTATCTAGGAAAAGACCTAATTGTGTACCTTGAATAAATTCTAATTTAGCAAAGGCAGATAAGATACCTGCAGTAGCTGCAATAGGCATTAAATAAGTCATACCAGACATTAAATGACAGTACATTCTCATCAGAATAGATGAAGAGTTATTTAATAGTCCTGTCTGATAAGAAGGACATTTAGGATCAAGCGCCTGCTTAATCAGTTCCTGAGGTTTTCTGATACCATCTACAACACCAACACGAACTAATGGTTTTCCGATGAATCTGTCCATCTCAACGATTCTATCAGCTGCAACAATTACACCCTTGGCTCTGGCAATTTCCTCTGGTAATAAACGATTTCTATTACCTGCAGCGCCATCAGTTTCAATTTTAATGGTGTAACCTAATTCTTTAGCTTTATTCTCTAAAGCTTCAGCAGCCATATAGGTATGAGACAAACCAGCAGGGCAGGCGGTTACAGCGACTAAATCAAAACCTTCCTTTGCCTGACCCTTACCTTGAGCCTCATCGTTTTTGGCTTGTTCTGTGATTTCTTTCTTTTCTTTGATTTCTTCTTTTTCTTTAGTATTGATGATCTTTAAAAATTCATCCACTGAAGTGGCATTGATCAAAGATTTTCTAAATTCCTCTGAAATAAGAAGAGTTGATAATCTTGCTAAAACATCAAGATGAGCATCTGATGCCTGGTGAGGTGAGGCGATTAAAAAGAATAGTTGGGCAGGCTGTCCATCCAGACTGTCAAATTCTACTCCTTCAGGTACAACCATAGCTGCAAGGCAAGGCTTATTAACACCAGCGCTTTTTGCATGAGGAATTGCAACACCAGCTCCAAGACCTGTTGATCCCTTTGTCTCTCTTTCAAAAACAGCGGCTCTATATCTTTCAGGATCACTTAAACAATCAGTATTCGATATTAAATCGACTAAATTGTTTATAGCCTGTTCTTTTGTTGTTGCCCTTGCAAACAACTTCACCGCTCTTGGATCGAGGAGATCGCAAATATGCATGTTTTATCCTTTAAACCTAACAGAACTTTCAAATTGAAAAGATAATTAAGTTACTCTAGTTTTGCAGTTCGATCTTAACGAAAGAAGTGCTTAAAAATGCGGTCTAGCACCACATTTGCTGTTTAAAAATCAATTTCTTTATTTATTTTGATTCTGAATTAGAATTGAAGATTTTTG
>JAAYPN010000065.1 GCA_012519775.1 Aeromonadales bacterium
TAAGACCAAACCACATTTTCATTGAATACCTAATCTATCCAAAAGAAGTCGTTTCAATGCTCGCTAACGGTCATATCTTTGAATCTATAGGAGCATTAGTTGTAATCTCGCTTGTAGCTTATTTTTATTTCAAGTTCACTAGTAAGCTCTTTGATGACTATAAGAGTCCAAACTTCATTGCAAACAGCGCTCTATTTTTTGTAACAACTCTTGCTGTTATCATTGGTATTCGCGGTAATATAACAGAGCACCGTCCTTTAAATCCGTCAACTGCAAGCTTTAGCACCTCACCGCTTGCAAACTCATTACCATATAACTCACTTTTCAACATCTTTTATGCCTACAGACACATGTCAGATACTGAAATAAGCTCATCTGATATTTACTCTTTTGACATTAAAGACAATGTATTAAATAACCTTAAGTATTTTTCAAAAAGAGATACTCCATCTGTAGTTGATAAAAAGTGCGCCATTAACCAGATAATTACACCTTCTGTAATACCCGATAAGAAAAGAAACGTGGTTATCATTCTTGAAGAGAGTTTTGGTGCACGCTATGTTAAATCATTAGGCGGTGATGATATTGCCCCTAACCATGATGCTTTAAGAGAAGAAGGCTGGGCATTTGACAGGTTATATGCAATCGGTCATCGCTCTGTACGAGGTATTGAAGCTGTTACAGCATCCTACCCTCCAGGTCCTCTTGCCAGTCAGGTAAAACTACCTCACAACAAAACTATTGCAACCTATGCATCAATTTATAAGGCATTAGGATATAACACCTCATTCATCTATGGCGGTGAGAGTCATTTTGATGGCATGAGAACATATTTCTACAATAACGGCGTCGATAATGTTATTGAGCAGAAGGATTATGAGAATCCTCAGTTTGTAGCCTCATGGGGAGTATCTGATGAGGATTTATTCAAAAAAGCTAACGAAAGCTTTGTTAAATGGGCAGCAACAGGACAGCCATTCTGCAGCTTAATTTTTACAAGCTCATTCCACGATCCTTTTGATATTCCACAAGGTAAAGTGGACATCAAAGGCGTAAAAACAGATGATCCTAGAAGACTTACAGCAGCAAAATATGCAGACTACGCTTTAGGTGAATACTTTAAGATGGCAAAAAAGGAAGACTACTATAAAAACACAGTGTTCCTAATCATTGCCGATCATGATTCACGTGTACGCGGTCTTGATTCTTTCCCTCTTACAAACTTTGCAATTCCTGCAATTATCATAAGCCCTGATATCAAACCTCGTCATGACAGACGCGTGGTAAGTCAGATGGATATGCTGCCTACCCTGTTATCACTTACAGGTGTTAAAGGTGAGGTACCACTTGCAGGTCAGGATCTGACAAAAGATAACATCATTGAAAGAGCCCCTGTAGCCTACAATGAGCTCTTTGGGTATCTAAAAGACGGTAAGTTCACACTACTTGCTCCTGGCAATAACTCACAGTTATATCAGGCAAATGAGAAGAACAGAATTACACTTTTAAAGAAAAATCTTGATAGAAATGATATTAAAAAGGAAATCAGTTACCTGAATCTTGGTATCACTATCTACGAAAACGAATATAACAATTTAGAATGTGCAAAGAACCTGCACCAGGAAATAAAAGAATAGTATTTTATATGAGGCAAGATATCTTGCCTCATAATCTATTGTTTAATCGCGTTTTTTAGCTTCATAAGCTAAAAACTTGATAAAGCCTTCAAGCTCTTTTTCAGTATCTGCATTTCTGCCTGAAATTACCAGCAATACCAGATTATTGTTATCACCAAAAACGATTGCTTCAACCTTATCCTTAGGGCAGTCAAAGCTCCATGCACCTTCAATTAAATTTGAAATCTCAGGTACCTGGCATTGCATCTGCTCAGATGCTACACGAGCATAAGACTGAGGCGTTACAAGAGACTGCAGTCCCTTGGTGATACTGGTAACACTGACAGCCAGAGTCTTTTGAGCATTCAGATAACTCAATGAATTATCCAAACTTGGATTTGGCTCTACAGACCAACCAAAAGGGCATGGTAGAACACTCTTAGTATCAGAGCTGTTTGCCTGAGCCACTTCAAATGTTGTAGAAACCTTATCAGGTGTTGTTTTTTCTGCATTGCTATTTAGAGCGTCTTCAGCAAAAACAGCGGTACTTAAAAGACCTAATGTAAGAATACCAAAAAGGCTATTACGCTTTTTCATATATTATTTTTTCAAAGTTGAAATGATGTCGTCTGAAATTACCTGTACATCACGATTTCCATCGAATGCAGCATAAATAGTAGGAGCAGTCTTTGAAAGCTCTTTGTAGAATGCTACTAATGGCTCGGTCTGATCGTGGTAAACCTTTAGACGGTTACGTACTGTGCTCTCTTCGTCATCTGGACGGATCACAAGATCTTCACCGGTTTCATCATCCTTACCTTCAACCTTTGGTGGGTTGTAAACGATGTGGTAGGTTCTGCCTGATGCTAAGTGTACACGACGGCCTGACATACGGTTAACAATCTTCTCATCTGGAACTTGTAGCTCAACAACTGCATCGATAACGATACCATTGTCTACTAAAGCCTGAGCCTGAGGAATTGTACGTGGGAAACCATCAAATAAGAAACCATTCTTACAATCAGGCTGAGCGATACGCTCCTTTACTAGACCTAAAATAATATCATCAGATACTAATTTACCAGCATCCATAACAGCCTTAGCCTGCTTACCTAGCTCGGTACCAGCCTTGATAGCTGCTCTTAACATATCACCTGTTGAAATCTGTGGAATATCAAAAGCCTTAGTTAAGTTTTGAGCTTGAGTGCCTTTACCAGCTCCTGGTGGTCCTAAAAGGATAATACGCATTATTTTTCCCTCAAATTTAATATAAAAAACAATTCTTAAATTATAGCATCATGTAGAGTCGGTTGTGTATTCGATTATAAAAAGCAGTTTTAATTGCTCTCCTGCAAAGCAGGAAACCACTGTTTTATAGGTTTGGCTTCTTGTAGCTCATCTAAACTTACAAACACTCTGTCTTTAATGTTCTTTTTTCTAATCTCACCGCTTGAGAGTAAAAACTCAATTCCATCAGGGAGGATTAGAAAATTCTTTGGATTAACTTCAATCTGAGCAAGAATCAGAGGAAGTCTGGTAAAGTTTGCATTAGATAAAGCATCCTCAACCTTATTCTTGCAAATCATAGCCGCAAGCTCTTTATTTTCAAAAAGATCAGCAAAATGGATATTCTTTGAAGTAGTCAAATCAAAATTGAAGATCTCTGAAAAATTAGCATGCTCATTTTCAAATTCCTGCGCCACATGGGCAATGACTGTTGCAAAATTGTACTTTTTTATTACTCTATATTCAAAAGTTATGCTCTGAGTTGCAAGCCCCTTATCAATATAAAGAACATCGTCACTGTCAAAATCCTGCAGATTGGTTATATAGCTAATATAGTTGTGCTCAAATCTACTTACATAGTAGTTGGTAAAAACTTGGCAACTTTTGGCAAATTTGTCACTTTTGCACAGCTGAGGATATGTAACTGTTGTGGTGGTATAAGACCTGCTGATAGTCTGAGTGTAGGTTTCTGTATTTTCTAAAGCATAGGTAGAAACAATTGGCATCAAGCAAAATATGCCAAGACATTTTTTTATAAAACTATGCTTCATTTTGCTTATCCTTACTGATACTGATTACCTTTGATACAAATCTGCCTTTGTCTACTAAAGTTGTAACCTCATCTCCGATCTTTAGATTATCAATTGAAACTGCCTTTTTATCGTTATCAAAGGTAATTGAATATCCACGCTTTAATATTGCTACAGGATTTAAAGCCTCAAGCTTTGCACATTGTGAATCAAAGACTTTAGCTAATGAGATAAACTGATTTTCTATATCGGATTTCTGCAAGCGTAACACGCAATTATGAAGGCGTACAGCTTTTGAATTTATGCAGTCTGATAGTGCATTTGCAAGCCTGTTTAGTGTATTAGCATAATTCAATCTGTTAGCAGTTTCCGCCATCTTTTCATCAACCGCTCTTTGCAGACGAGAAACCAGATTATTAAGTAACAGCTCTTTTTTAGATAAATATGCCTGAGGCTCATTGGCAATAAGTTTCTGTCTTAAAGATAAGAGTTTTACCTTTAAGCTGTCTATTTTTGCATCTAAATTATGGTCTATCTCTTTTACAAGATACTCAATTAAAGCTCTGTTCTTATCAATATATACACTAGGACTTGCACTGTTTAATCTTTTAATTAGTGAATCTAAATAAAAGGCTTTTTCATCATATATTGAGCCGATAAGAGCATCTATTTTCATAGCCTTATCATGAATAAAGCTGTATAACTGAGCTTTGGTAATTGAGGTTACTAAAGTAGCAGCAGCTGTAGGAGTAGCAGCTCGAACATCAGCTGCAAAATCAGATAAGGAGACATCTGGCTCATGACCTACAGCAGAAATAATTGGAATTCTACTATTGGCAATATCACGGACTAAAGCTTCATCAGAAAAAGGAAGCAGATCTTCAAATGAACCGCCTCCACGACCAATAATAAGAACGTCGCATAGGTTCTGAGAATTGGCAAGTGCTAGAGCCTCACGTAAGGAACGAGGAGCATCAGTTCCCTGAACAGATGCGTTATACAGAATAATATTCACACCATCATTACGCATTTCCATGGTAGTCTGAATATCGTGAAGAACTCTTCCTTCGGCGGATGTGATAACACCTACAGTGTTAATAAACTGAGGTATTTCTCTTTTATGGATGTTGAAAACACCCTCTTTTAAAAGCTTTTCCTTCAAAAGACGAAGTCTTTCCATAATCACGCCTAAGCCTACTTGCTCCATTCTGTGGGCAATCAGCTTAAACTGGCCTGTTTTCTTATATAGAGAACTTTTACCTGTAATTAAAACCTTATCACCTACTTTAGGTGTAAAAGTAAGATTTGCGGCAGTAGATTGCCACATCAGACATTCTACAGAAGATTGTTCATCTTTAATCTTAAAGTAGATGTGATTGTACTGTCTGATTTCACTGATCTCGCCTTCAACTGATGCAACGCCAAGATTAGCAAGACAATTGTCGGTAATGGTAACAAACTCAGATACACTTAGTGCTCTGACTCTTGAGTTTAACTGCTGAGTATTCTGATTAAGAGTGCTTTTCTCTCTTTCATCAGCAAAAGCTATCACATCGTTACTAAAATTCATTACTCTCACCTGTTGTCTGATAATTGTATTTTATCATTCAACTTTAATGATTAACAGTTAACAGAACATGCAAAATTTGCTTACAAAAATTGAACATAAGCATAAAATTATCAAATATACAAATGCGATTTATAAGCCATTTATTTAAATACATCTGTTTAACTTATTGATAAATCAATATTAAAAAGGTTCTTTGCAAATACAAAAAACTCAATTTTTTTTAAAGTTTTGTTGACATCAAAAAATTATCCTATATAATGGCACACATCAGATGCGGGAATAGCTCAGTTGGTAGAGCATAACCTTGCCATGGTTAGGGTCGCGAGTTCGAGCCTCGTTTCCCGCTCCAAAAGATGGCGCGTTAGTAAAGCGGTTATACAGCGGATTGCAAATTCGTATAGTCCAGTTCGACTCTGGAACGCGCCTCCAAAACTAAAGATTGCCCAGGTGGTGAAATTGGTAGACACAAGGGACTTAAAATCCCTCGGAA
>JAAYPN010000066.1 GCA_012519775.1 Aeromonadales bacterium
ATATTTTACATACGGCTGAAATGAGAATGTATGAGGAAAAGACATACCACTACACTCATCATGCGGCAGAAAGACGTAAAAATAATCTATCTTAATTTTTAATATTAACTATTCGATGCTGTAAAATCTTGCAGCATCAACTAACCTATCATAATTCGATATAAAAGCGATTTTATAAAAGCACGTATTATCACCTAAAGATATTCAGTCAAAAGATTAAGTCTTTATTAACTATAAATTACTTGATTTATTTATATAACACATGTAATTTGACTAAATATATTAAGCACAAAATTTATGAATAATTTTATGAGTCATAATCTTCCACAATATCAATTAATTACTTAACCGATCAATTTATCTTAATAAATTAAGTTTTGAGATATAATCGTCAAATTATTTACACAAAAAGTGTTTAATACATTATAAAGACATGTACTTGAACAATTACTTAATTCGAAATGTGAACTTCTTAAAAATTTTAAAAATTTCAATACATTATCTTTATATATTAGCTATAAAAAACAAAATTTTAAAAATCGATTAGTTATAATCAAAGCAAACGGTTACACAAAAAAAACAATTCAGCTTTTTTTGTGTATAGTTATCAAACCTTGAAATATGATGAAGTACTATGAATTTATTATCTAATCTTGGTGTAAAGGCAAAGCTTGGCCTTGCTTTTGCTACTCTTATTATATTTACCCTTATTATTTCACTTGTTGCTATTGTAAGTCTTGTAAACTCAAGAGGTGTTGCAACTTATGCTCAGACAGTTATTGAAGAGCATTATGCCAACATCGTAAAGGTTTCAAACTCATTAACAGCTCTTCGTGATGATATTGTTTTATTTAATAATGATGTATCAAATTACGATAAGGATTCAGCTGCTAAGACTGATTCAGATATTGCCAAGTTAAAAGAGGCTTTATCTCATGTTACTCTTGAGACAGAAGCCGACAAGCAGAGCTTCAACCAGATTGAAAGCCTAATCAATAATGCAATCGACATTTACAAGGGCAAGATGGAGCGTATGATTGACAGAGGTTACTCTGTAGACGTTCGTAACTGCTACTCTGAAGAGTTCTTCCCTACCATCAACAAAGCTGTTGAATTACAAAATGAGTTAGTAGGCACCTACCTGACTCGTGTAGACGAAAAGGTTCGTGAACTGACAAATCCTAGCGCAATCTACCTAATCGTAATCTGCGCAATATTCGCCATAGTATTCTCATGCTACATTGCCTACAGATTACCAAGATCATTCGTTGGTGTACTACGTTATGCTGTTAAGTACGCAACTTCAATTTCCAACGGTGACCTTTCAACACAGCTTGAAAACAGAGGACGTTCAGATGAATTCGGTGTACTGATTTCCTCATTAGAAAAAATGCGTGAAATCATGAGAAACAACATCGTAACCATCAAGGAAGCAACAGGACAGATTGAGAATGCATTCAATAAGATTGATAGCTTATCAGAGGACATGAGTAGCCGTGCTCATGAGTCTCAGTCACGCTCACTTACAGTTGCTGCTGCAGCTGATGAGATGGTTTCAACAACAGGTGATATTGCTAAAAACTGCGAATCAGCAGCTGCAAATTCAAATCAGTCAAATCAGACTACTCAAGAAGGTGTTCGTAAGGTACAGCAGACCATTGAGAGCATTCAGAACCAGGTTGTTAAGTCAAAACATGATGCTGAAAACGTACAGGCTCTTGTAGAACAGGCCCAGAAGATTGGCACCATTGTTCAGACAATTGATGATATTGCTTCTCAGACAAACCTTCTTGCACTTAATGCAGCTATTGAGGCAGCTCGTGCAGGTGAAGCTGGTAAGGGCTTCGCTGTCGTAGCTGATGAGGTTCGTGCTTTAGCATCCCGCACTTCTAAGTCTACTAATGAAATCACCAACATGGTTACCCAGATCCAGGCAAATGCAAACACTGCAAATGAGTCAATGCAGGATTCTGTAAAGAACATGGATACCCTGGCAATTGAGACAAGCACCATCGAGGAGTTACTAAATGACATTACAGTACAGGTAAGCAATGTAAATGCTCAGATTAGCCAGATTGCAACAGCTGCTGAACAGCAGACTACTGCTACATCTGAAATCTCAAATAACATGCAGGATATTACCCATTCATCACAAACCTTAACAGACCACTGTGTAACATCAAGACATGAAGTTGAAGGTTCAATCAAGCTAATTCAGAATCTACTTAAGATTTTAACAAGATTTAACGTTTAATTAGATTAAACTTATTTATACAAGGTCACAATCCAATAAATTGTGGCCTTTTTTTACAATTTTTCTACAGAATTAACCTAGTTGATTTAGACTAGCAACAGTTTTCGGAAGAACCTGTATTCTTCTTTTTACCTGTCTTCTGGTTTACCACCATTACCTGAAAAGAATTCTTGGCTGTATCAATAGAAATAATTTTTTCGACATTCTTTGCAACTTCATTTATAATCATCTTGTGGACCTTCTTGGTTGTTAATTTACTTTCTATCGATACTATACACAGTTATTCTGTTTTTAGCATCTTCAGCTTAGTGGGTCCACACTATTAAAATACGATTTTTGAGGTTCTAAATTTCAATTTAAAGCGAATGAAGTTCATCATAGATTAACTGAGCCATTTCATTTGATATTCCAGGTACCTTTTTAATCTCATCGACACTGGCGTTTTTAAGCTCCTGCATACCACCTAAGTGCTTTAACAGAGCCTGACGTCTCTTTGGTCCGATACCATCAATGTTCTCAAGCACACTATGAG
The DNA here is from genome assembly GCA_012519775.1 of Aeromonadales bacterium. Taxonomy (GTDB): domain Bacteria; phylum Pseudomonadota; class Gammaproteobacteria; order Enterobacterales; family Succinivibrionaceae; genus Succinivibrio. Next base: position 2,787 of record JAAYPN010000066.1, read on the forward strand.
TACGGGCTTTTAATCTGCGGTTTCTATGCCCTGTAATTGCAAAGCGGTGTGACTCATCACGAATATGTAATACAAGTTGCAAGGCAGGATCGGATAAAGATAAATGAAACTCCTCTCTATCATAGGCACTGATTAGAGTCTCTAAACCTTCTTTTCTGCCCTCGCCTTTTGCTACTGCAAGAATTTTAGGTCTTTTAATCTGAGGATACTGATTGAATATCTCAAGAATAACCTCTTCAGCCTGCTTTAACTGACCTTTACCACCATCAATAAAGATGACATCAGGTACAATGCCTTTTGACGGATCTTTAAAACGGCGGGTTAAAACCTGATGCATAGCCGCAAAATCATCACCTGGAGTTATACCTTCAATGTTAAAGCGTCTGTAGTTCTGAGAATCAGGACCATCACGATTGAAAGATACGCACGAGGCTACTGTAAGTTCGCCCTGAGTATGGGAAATATCATAACATTCCATGTGCTGAATATCTGATAGCTTAAAGATCTTCTCAAAATCATCAATTCTGCGTTTTGCTGTGGATTTATCAGCAAGTTTTGCCAGTAATGAAGCCTTAGCGTTTTCCTCAGCAAGTTTTAAGTATTTTGCTCTTTCTGTTCTTACATTAGTTAAAAAGACCACATCTCTTTGTGCAACCTTTTTAATTGCTTTAATAAGGCTTTCTTTATCAGTTACCTCAGTTGCTGTAATGATTTCCTTTGGATACATACCAGCTCGGGTATCGCTTAAATAAAACTGAGATATAAAGGCATTTAAAGGATTATTGTCCTCATCGTCATAGTTGATACTACTAAAGTAGGATCGTGTACCAATAATTCTGCCTTTTCTGATAAACAGGATATGCGTACAGCAAAGCTCGCTTGCAATTTCCTGAGCAATTACATCAATATCAAACATCAGATCGCCTGATACTGACTGACTCTCCTGTACACGGCGAAGTGCAAGTAATTGATCACGAAGTTTTGCTGCTTCTTCAAACTCAAGATTTGAAGAGCACTTTTCCATCCTGTCGGTAATTACCTGTAATACTTCCTGTCTCTGTCCTTTTAAGAACATTCTAAGGAGGTTTACCTGATCCTGATAATGGGCATTAGCAGAATCATTCATAGGAACACATGGAGCAAGGCACTTGCCTATCTGAGCCATAAGGCATGGTCTTGATCTGTGGGCATAAACTGAATCTTTACATTGTCTTATAGGAAACAGATTCTGAAGCAGTCTAAGACTCTCTTTTACGGCTGACGAATCAGGATATGGGCCAAAATACTCATAATCAATTTTCTTTTTACCACGATACGAGTAAAGTCCTGGATGCTTGCCTTTTGAAAGCACAAGATAAGGATATGATTTGTCATCACGTAAAAGAATATTGTAGTGAGGCTGATACTTTTTAATTAGATTGTTTTCAAGAATTAAAGCTTCAGCCTCTGAAAAGGTAATTGTAAACTCAATATGATGAATATGACTTACCAGAGTCTTAGTTTTAAAATTGTTTTCTTTTAGAAAATAGGATGAGAGGCGCTTTTTTAAATCTTTTGCCTTACCCACATAGATAACTGTTTCCTCATCGCCATACATTCTGTAGGAGCCTGGTCGATTAGGAACTGTTTTTAAGAAGTTTTTATAATCAAAAGAAATTTCTGTTTTCATAGTAAGTCTCTTTGCCTATTATCATTTAGCAGAAACTTACTTGCAAGATCAAAAAATAAAAAACCTGGAAGCATGTGCCACCAGGTTCTTTTAGTTAATGCTTTATCTTAGATTAGAAAGCTGCAACAACTGCGCCGTTGTACTTCTCTTCAATAAACTTCTTGATCTCAGGTGACTGTAAAGCCTTAACTAGAGCCTTAACAGAGTCTTTCTTTGCAGACTTAGAGTTACCAACGATTACGTTAACATAAGGTGAATCGTTCTTTTCGATAACTAATGAGTCCTTTAGAGGATTTAAGTTTGCATTGATAGCATAGTTGGTGTTGATAACAGATGCATCAACGTCATCTAAAGTACGTGATAACTGAGCGGCTTCGATTTCCTGGAACTTTAGTTTCTTTGGATTATCTTTAATATCTAAAGCAGTAGCTGTAACGTTTGATGGATCATCTAATGTGATTAAACCTGCTGACTGTAGAAGTAATAATGCTCTGCCGCCATTGGTTGGGTCATTTGGAATACTGATTAAAGCGCGATCTTTTAAATCATTTAATGACTTAACCTTGTGTGAGTAAACACCCATTGGCTCGATGTGAATACCAGCAACCTCAACTAAATCTGAACCGTGATCTTTGATGAATGATGCTAAATATGGACGGTGCTGAAAAAAGTTTAAATCAAGCTGACCATCTGAAGTTGCGATGTTTGGCTGCACGTAATCATTAAACTCAATAATCTTTAAATCGATACCTTCTTTAGCAAGAACAGGCTTAACCTGCTCTAAGATCTCTACATGTGGAACAGGACTTGCACCGATTGATAAAACTTCATTTGCGTTTGCGTTAAATGCAAAAGCTGAAACTGATAAAGCAACAGCTGCTGTAAATAACTTCTTCATAATATCTCCTAGAAATATATTTTAATTTAGTAATTTCGATAGACACATAATGCAATAAACGCTATTCATTTTCAAACGGTTAATAATACTATTTATAAATGCACAGTTATAGCGAATTCCTATAACTGGATAAATTGCGTTCATTTCACCTTATCAAGATCAATCTCACCTACCACATCCTTGTACCAGGACGATAAGATGATAGGTGCACGTTTTTCTGATAAGGCATAGAAATAGTCATTGCAAAGATTCTTGTTGCAGATGATTTCAGGACAGATCTTAATATCACATGCAACTTTCTTTAGATGATGACGAAGCTCTTTAAACTTGCCTGAATATGCTTTGTTGCATGAGAAATAATCAAATGGCATTTTAATTCCGGTGTCTACAGAAAGCTTAATAGCCTCGCTAAACCATCTGATGACATCATCACCATATGCTCTGATGGCACCAAACTTCATACCATAATCAATAAGATTCTTATGATTTAGCTTTCTGCACTGTGCAATCTTACACAAAGCTTTGGTGGTAATAATTCTGTTTAGAGCCTCATCTTTAGTCAAGGCAATTTCAGCTCTTTTCATGCAAAGATGCTTTAGGATATTAAGCTGCTTAACATTTAAAGCTCCGGCTCCTGCTATATTCACATAGGCAGTTTCAGGGATCAGATCAACATCAATGCTCTTGATAAAACGCTTCATCTCCATCTTAAAATATGTAAGTCTAGGATCGTTTTTTTCAGCTCTATCTAAAAGCTTCTTATAAAGTTGCTCTAAATACAGCACGTCATTAGCTGCATAATCAAGCTGCTCATCAGATAACGGACGTAAAGACCAGTCTGATAATGTCTGATCTTTTATAAGCTCGATATCAAGCTGCTCTTTTATAGCGGCCTGCAATCCTTGAGAATATGAGATATTTAAAAAAGCCAAAAGCAGCTGCAGATCGACACAATTCTCAGGTAAAAAAACATCAAGACAGACTTTTTTACATTCAAAGCGCAGGATCTCAAAATCCTCACGACCAGAGAATACCAAAGCTGTAGCTTTTGTATTTACAAGAGCTTCATAAAACGGTTTGTAATCAACCTTTGAAGTTGTATCAACAATATAGACTTCGCCTTTAATGCATAACTGCAGAATATATAGCTTAGGATAATAGGTCTTATTTCTTATAAACTCTGTATCTATACTTATAAAGTTGTGCTCGGTAAGTGAGTTTATAATATTGGCAAGGGATTTGAAGTCTTCTTTTTCGTGGACGATTTTAATATTTGCAGTATTCATAAATAAGCGCACCTTTGATAGTGCGCTCATTATAACTTAATTAGACTTGTTCAATCAGATTTTATACTTTAAATCTGTTCTGTTTGAGGTATCGTCTCATCACTTTTCCAACAGCAGATTTTGGCAGCTCCTCAACAAATTCAATATGCTTAGGAAGCTTATAGGCTGTTAGATAATGTCTGCAGTAATCTTTAAGCTCTTCTTTTGACAGGCTCTTATCTTTTCTAATCACGAATAACTTGATTGATTCGCCGGTACAATTTGAAGGAACACCGATAACGGCACACTCTAAAACCTTAGCGTTTCTGCTTACCACGTTCTCAATTTCAGTTGGGAATACATTGAAGCCAGAGACAATGATAATATCTTTGATTCTATCGATGATCTTGATATAGCCACCTTCACACCACTGAGCGATATCACCGGTCTTCAGCCAGCCATCATCAAATACGTTATTGGTTTCAAACTCGTTTGAGAAGTAGCCTTTCATTACCTGAGGGCCTTTAAACTGAAGCTCACCTGGCTCATCAGTATTAACCACCTCAACACCTGTATCGATATTTACAATACGAGCATATGTTGAAGGCAATGGTACACCGATAGTACCGTTGTATTTTTTCTGGGTATATGGAACCACACAGCATAGAGGTGAACACTCGGTAAGGCCATAACCTTCTAAAATAGGAATACCTCCTGATGCCTCTAAAAATCTTGCGGCAACACCTTCCTGAACAGCAGTTCCGCCACCTACTACAAGACGCAAATTCTCAAGTTTTACCTTGTCAAATACGTTGTTGTTTACAAAGGCGTTAAATAAGGTATTAACACCTGTAATAATAGAAATCTGTGGAAATTTCTGCAGTTGCTTAATCAGATTATCAAATTTTCTAGGATCGATAATCAAAAGATTGGTAGCACCTATGTATAGAGAGTACATGAGGTTAACTGTCATTGCAAAAATATGATACAAAGGCAGATCTGTCAGAATTGACTCACTACCTTTGGCAATTCTTGGTGCGTACATAGCATCTGCCTGAGCAACATTTGAAATAATGTTGCCATGGGACAGCATTGCACCTTTTGGCTTACCTGTAGTACCACCTGTGTACTGCAAGAAAGCAATGTCATCAAATTCAACATCAACCTTTTCAAGCTCAAAATGACGCCCCTGATAAATACAGTGCTTGAAGTTTAGAACCTTTTTCTTATCAAATTTAGGGATCTGTTTGAGAATATGACGGGCAGCAAAGTTAATGACACTGCCCTTTACAAATGGCAGCATATCACCTACAGAACACGATATCACATACTCAAGATAGGTCTGCTCATAAATCTTTTGGATACCCTGATTTATGCTCTCAAGACAAATTACAATCTTAGCTTTACTGTCACGCAGCACACCTAAGATCTCATGATTTGTATATAGAGGATTGATATTTACAATCTGCATGCCGCATTTAAGTCCTGCAAATACAGCAATAGGATATTGAATCACATTAGGGAGAATAACTGCAAGTTTATCTCCCTTTTTAACTCCCAGCCACTTCTGCATGTAAGCTGCCAGGCGATTTGTGTACTTATAAATATCTTTGTAGGAGATGGCAGAGTTAAAACTTATAAAAGCGTCCTTTTTTGCATACTTTGTGCATGCATCATCGAACAGCTGACCTAAGTTTTCGTACATATGAGCATTGATAGTATGAGGTACATCCTTTGGATAGCTCTCATACCATGGTGTGCGCATCTCTGCCATAACTTACTCCTTATTTATGGTTTGCAGCAAACTCTTTCATGTACTCAACAAGTACCTTTACGCCCTCAATTGGCATTGCATTATAAATGCTTGCTCTCATACCACCTAAAACTTTATGACCTTTAATACCGATTAGGCCTTTAGCTTTAGCAGTCTTAATAAACTCATCATTTAATGACTCGTCTTTTAAGGTAAATACTACGTTCACACGTGATCTGTCCTTAGGCACTACTTTGCTAATATAAAAATCAGTACTATCAATATAATCATAAAGCATTTTTGACTTTTCGATATTACGTTTTTCTAATTCTGTTACACCGCCTAAAGACTTAATCCATTTAAAGTTTAAACCACCCATGTACCATGAGAAGGTGCAAGGGGTGTTAAACATAGACTCAAACTTGGCAAGAACAGACCAGTCAAGCACAGAAGGAGTGTACTTGCGGGCATGGCCTAATAGATCTTCACGTACGATGGTGATGGTCATACCAGCAGGACCTACGTTCTTTTGAAGACCGAAAATGATAGCGCCGAATTTTGAAACATCAATTGGACGGGTCATGATATCTGATGACATATCAACAATTAGAGGTACATCACCTGTATCAGGAATATCAAAAACCTCAATACCGTTTACAGTCTCGTTTAAGCAAAGGTATGCATATGAAGAACCTTCAGTTACCTTCATCTTTGAGTAATCGATAAAGTACTGACCGTTTTCGTCCTGCTCTGAGCACTCATGAAGAATAGCCTCACCATAACGCTCATTACACTCTTTCCATGCACAGCGTGACCAGTGACCGGTTACAAAGTAATCAGCATGACCGCCCTCTGGCATCAGATTTAATGGGATAGCAGCAAACTGACCGCGACCGCCCCCCTGCTCAAACAGGATCTTGTAGTTTGAAGGAACATTTAAAAGTTCACGTAGTAATGCTTCTGCATCTTGTGCAACTTTTGTAAATTCTGCAGAGCGGTGAGACATCTCAACGATACCTATACCAGCACCTTCAAAATCGCAAAATTCCTCTTGAGCCTTCTTCATCACCTCAACAGGAAGCATACAAGGACCTGCAAAATAGTTCCAAACCTTACTCATTTTAGTTCTTTCTCCAAAGTAAACTTTATCTACGTGAATAAAAAAGCATGAGTTTCCCCATGCTTTAAAAAATCTTAATTGTTCTCTACAGGAATAGGTGCATTCTCACCATTGTCCTCAAGAGCATTTTCTTGAGTGCTCTCTACAGTTTCAGTCTTTTGACTTTCCTGCAATTGAGCCTCCAGTAATTCTTCTTTTTCCTTTTCTCTTGCTAAAGCTGTCTTCTTAGAATTTTCTACGACATCCTCAGGGATAGACTGAATTGCCATCAGACTGTCACCTTCATACATCTTCATAATTCTGTTACCACATCCATAACGACCGATTAAAGGAATATCGTTCATGGTTGAACGTAATAGCTGCCCCTGATTTGAAATGATCATGAAGTCTGCATTATCATCAGCAGGAACTGCACCAATCACCTTACCATTTCTATCGAGGTTACCCATTACGATAACACCTAAACCGCCACGGTTACGTAATGCGATATCTGATAATGAACAACGCTTACCAAAACCGTTAGATGATGCAATCATACATTGTGAATCAATCTGTGATGGAGGTACAACCATTAAAGATACAACCTCAGCATCAGCACGTAATCTTGCACCGCGGATACAACCTGAACCACGCCCTGATGGACGAACACCAAAGCCTGCGTGTCTGTCAATTGAACCTTCCTCACCATCATCTGAAGAAGATGCTGTATCATCAGCAGCCTCATCTGTTTCTGATGCGTTTTCTTCAGCCTTCTTGTAGTATTCACAGAAGTGCTGAGCATAACCATTTGAGGTGAACAGGAAGATATCATCATCACCTGATGAAACTTCTACACCAATTAGTTCATCATCTGCATTTAAGTTTACAGCAATAATACCGTTGGCATTCATTCTGTTTACAAATGATGCAAAGGCATTAGTCTTAACCTTCTTTACAAGACCTTTCTTTGTAGCCATAAAGAAGTAGCTGTCGGCATTGAATTCGGAAATTGGAAGCATTGCAGTAATGCGCTCACCGTTATCCTTATCAATGTTAAAGAAGTTCTGTACAGGAAGACCTTTTGAGGTTCTATTCTCAGATGTTGGCAGATCGTATACAACACTTACGAATGCTCTACCTTTATTTGTAAAGCACATCATCTTATCGTGAGTTGATGCTACAACAACATTGGTTACATAATCCTCATCCTTTAACTTGGTTGCAAGCTTACCGCGACCACCGCGAGCCTGACTGTCATAGGTTGAGATATCCTGATACTTGATATAACCCTGAGCTGATAAGGTTACGATAACATCACGACGGGTGATCAGATCAGCCTTGTCAAACTTACCTAAATCCTGAGTGAAGGTACTCTTACGCTTGTTACCGTAAGTTTCTTTAACTTCAATTAACTCATTTCTAATCTCAGACTTCATACGCTCTGGATTATTCAGGATATCCAAGTAGTTGCGAATATCACCTAATAATCCCTTGTACTGATCACGGATTTCATCCTGAGCAAGATGAGTTAACTTAGACAGTCTTAAATCAAGAATTGCTCTAGCCTGTGCCTCTGACAACAGATACTTGTCACCGGTTAGACCTCTGTCTGATGGAATACCTTGAGGTAGAGAGATATTCTGACCTTCTGGTGTTCTCTCAATTAGAGTACCGATCATCTGACCGTCCCAAGGCTCGGCCATCAGCTTGATGCGAGCATCTTCTGAGTTCTCTGCGCCGGTAATAATATCAATTACGCGCTGAATGTTTGCCTTAGCAACCATTAAACCTTCAGCAGAGTGCGCCTGCTTACGGGCCTGACGTAAATCATATACGGTACGACGTGTTACGATTTCACGGCGGAAGTTTACAAACTCAACTAGAATCTCTTTTAGACCAAGCTGTCTTGGGTGGTTGTTAACTAAAGCCACCATATTGATTGGGAAGCTTGATTGTAACTGAGTCTTCTGATAAAGGTTGTTTAATACAGCCTCTTCATAAGCATCACGCTTTAACTCAATAGCAATTCTTACTGCATGATCCTTATCAGATAAGTCATTTACATCAGAAATGCCCTCAATCTTCTTATCTTTTACTAAAGCTGCAATCTGCTTAACGATATCAACCTTATGAACAGCGTAAGGGATCTCATCAACATAAATTGTCTGACGGCCTGATTTATCAGTTTCTGTATGAGTACGTGATCTAATAATACAAGCTCCACGGCCTGTTCTGTAAGCTTCACGAATTGAATTTGATTCGACAATAATACCGCCTGTTGGGAAATCAGGACCAGGGATATACTGCATTAGTTCATCTAGAGAAATATCAGGATTCTCAAGAGTTGCAATAGATGCATCAATAACTTCTGACAGGTTGTGAGTAGGAATGTTTGTTGCCATACCTACAGCAATACCTGATGAGCCGTTTACCAGAAGATTTGGAAACTTGGTTGGTAATACTTCAGGGATCTGCTCATTACCATCATAGTTTGGATGGCTGTCTACTGTGTTTTTATCAATGTCAGACAGCATCTGCTCGGCAATTTTGGTCATCTTAACTTCGGTATAACGCATAGCAGCAGCGCTATCACCGTCGATGTCACCAAAGTTACCCTGACCGAAGATTAAAGGTTCACGCATTGAGAACCACTGTGCCATACGCACCATGGTCTCATATACTGCGGTATCACCATGTGGATGGAATCTACCGATAACGTCACCTACGATACGGGCTGACTTTTTAGTCTGGCCGGAGTTCCATACTTTCAAATCGTACATATCGAATAAAATACGACGATGTACTGGTTTTAAACCGTCACGAACATCAGGTAAAGCACGATCAACAATAACCGACATTGCATAGTCGATGAACGATTGTTTTAACTCATCCTCTAATTTTACTATTGGCATATTAGAATTAATGCTTAAAGCAGTGGTAACTGGTTCCTGAGCGTTATCCTGCTCTTCTAAATTTGGATTATCGGTATTATCTAACATTAAATGTACCTTTGTTTTGCATATAAATTTTTATCATTGAATTATACCGTTTTAAGCTTAAAAAATCAATAAAATAAAGCCTTTAAAGCTTTTTTGGATCTTGAAAAAATCCCCATTTTTAAGCATAATTTGCAGAATAATTTTATTTATAGGATCCAAGATTATGTGGTTTAAAAATTGTCGTTTTTACACAGTTGATTTTTCAGAATTAAACAGTGTTCTATCCGATCCAGCTCTAACAGAAGAAGCGCTACAGAAAGCAGCCTTTAAACCTTGTGCAGCTCAGGATGTTGCAAGTATTGGATTTGCTCCTTTATATGGTCACGATACACCATTCCATTTCAGCTCAGGTAAAAACTACTTCTTCAAGCTTATGGAAGAAAGCAAGTTATTACCATCATCCGTTATCAAAGCAAATTTAGAAGAGCTTACAGAAGCAAAAGAGCTTGAACTTAAAAGACAGCTGAAAAAGACTGAAAAAGAAGCATTAAAAGCTGCTGTTACTAATGAATTACTTGGTAAGGCATTTGCCACCCGCCGCGAGTTTTTAATCTGGCTAAATGTGGAAACAGGCGTTGTAGGTATCAATGTAACCTCAGCAAAACGCGCAGAAAAAGCTGTAGCTCTTTTGCGTGAGGCATTTTCTACCTTCCCTGCTAAGCTTTTAGCTCCACGTTGCCTTGTTGATGAGAGAATCACCAAGTGGCTTACAGATAATGAATTACCATCACAGTTTAAGCTAGGCTCTGAGACCACACTTAAGAGCAAAGATGAAGATGGCGGAGTTATCAGAGCTTCTAAAGAGGATTTAACCTCTCAGGAGATTTATGTACATTTAGATGCAGGAAAACTTGTTACAGAACTAGGTCTTAACTTTGAAGATAACGTTGAGTTTACCTTAACATCAGAGATTGTGATTAAGAAAATCAAACCATCTGATATCTACCTAGAAAAGAACCTTCCTGAAAAATCTGATGATGCAATTGCCGATGCAGAGGCATTACTTGTAATTCAGGGTGATATACTAACCTCACTTACTCAATATTTAATGGAGATTTTTGACTGTGACCTTGCTTAAAAAACCTGAACTCTTAGCTCCTGCAGGAAGTTTAAAACACTTGCATATGGCTTTTGCATACGGCGCTGATGCTGTATATGCTGGTGTTCCTAAATGGTCTTTGAGAGTACGTGGTAACGGATTTATCCGCGAAGACTTTATGCAGGGCATCGAAGAAGCTCATAGACTTGGTAAGAAGGTTCATGCTGTTTTAAACATTATCCCTCACGTACGCAGAGTTGCCGCTTTTGAGCGCATTGTTGACGAGATGGCTCAGTTAAAACCAGATGCATTCATTATGGCTGATCCTGGTTTAATTGATATCGTAAGAAACAAGTACCCCGATATTCCTATTCACCTTTCTGTACAGGCTAACACTGTTAACGCAGGCTCTGTAAAATTCTGGCAGAAAGTAGGTTTAACTCGCTGTATTTTAGCCCGTGAATTGTCACTTACAGAAATTGACATGATTAAACAGGAATGCCCTGACATGGAAGTTGAGGTATTCGCTCATGGTGCTCTATGCATTGCAGTATCTGGCCGTTGCCTGATTTCAGGCATGCTGTCTCACCGTGATGCTAATATCGGTGCCTGCAATAATTCATGTCGCTATGGCTTTAATATCCGTAACGTTCATGCAGCTACCGCTGATGATGTTACAACCTTTGAAGCAGATGATGGCACCACATTAAGTGCACAGATTGAAGAAACCATGCATCACAAAGGCGAATGGATGACAATGGAAGAAGATCTAAACGGTTCATATCTTATGAACTCAAAGGATTTATGTACTCTTCCTGTATTAAAGCGCTTAATTGAGATTGGCGTAGATTCACTTAAGATTGAGGGCCGTTCACGTTCTCCATTCTACTCAGCAGCCATCTCTCGTGCCTATCGCTTAGCTATCGATGCTATCTGTGAAGGCAAAGAAATTCCAGATGAGAGTTACAATATCGTAAACTCAATTCCATCACGCGGTTATACAACAGCTCTTCTTGAGCCACATCGCCCAGATAAGACTCAGGACTATGAGACCAACTCACCAAATCCTGGCAAGTTACAGATTTGTGGTGAAATCACCTCTCAGGATGATGATGGTACTTTACATATTGATGTTAAGAACCGCTTTGAAAAGAACAGTCATATTGCTCTTTTCACACCAGAAGGCTTAGTTGATCTTGACGGCTCTTCTCTTGTAAACGCAAGAGACAATAAGCCACTTGATGTAGCTCCAGGTACAGGCTGGTCAGTTAAGTTAAAGCATAATTCAAAAGTTGATTTATCAACTGCAGTAATGCTAAGACTTGATGAGTAACAACTAGCTGATTAAGTAAAATACTAAAATGCCACTCAATTGAGTGGCATTTTAGTATCTTAGTTAAATTGAAATTTTGACAGGAGCTTTCTTGTTAAAGTGAGTGTAGTTCTTTTTGGCATTGCGCTTTGTTTCGTACATAAGTTTGTCAGCCGCATCAATAAAGTCTCTTGGACTTCTGAATCTCTTATCAAAGCGTACATAACCTGTTGATACGGACAATTCGTATGGTGCAAGAGAGAGATCTCTTAATCTTGTAACACTGTCATCGATGAACTTACAGATATTAACAGCCTTTTCCTCATTGGCATGTTGCTTAATCATAATAAATTCGTCACCGCCATAGCGACATAAGAAACAGTTGAATGACTCTGCGGTGGCTTTTAAAAGTCTTGATAACTGCATTAACACAACATCACCTTCGTTATGACCGAAGTTATCGTTAATATGCTTGAATTTATTTACATCAATGAAAAGCATGAAAGTTGATGATCTTTCCTTTTCATTTAGGTTCATTAAATTATCAAGATAAGCTGTAAGCTCATTGCGGTTGTTTAAAGCTGTTAAATCATCGATGGAAATGCGCATATAAAGATTAATGGTCATCAGATATAAAAGACAGATTGCATAACCTGGAGAGACGATACTTACATTAAACAGAAGGTTTACAGGAGCTAGAATAAATGGCAGTGTTGCTGCACTGTAAATACAGATTTCATCAATTGGAGCTCTTGTAATATTTCTGAATAAATCCTTTTTAGAAGAAAAGATCTTAAGAACATTCACAAAACCTAAAACTGAATAGAAACCTGTTGTACCTACAAGTAACGAATAGAATCTACCATGAACAATTTCACCATGGAAGGTTAAAAACAGGATATGGCCACTGATTGGAGATGATAGTGTCAGGTAGGAGAGCGCTACAAAAGGAATAGACAGCAATACAAGCTTCGCCTCTTTGCTTGCAATTTTATCAGCGGTGAAATTATAGGTAATATAGAAAATTGCATAAGGCACTAAAAGGTTAGTAAATGACTTTAGTGAATACAAAAGTGTAAATAAATCATGATTAACCTTGCATACATCCTGCAGTGTCAAAGTATCACCGCTGTGCATATCGCTCATATAACAGGTAACAATATCAAGAACGCACTGAATGATAACCATAGTCAGAATTGATAGCATCTGTATGCGCAGCTTGGTGCCAGTACGCCATAAGTTAATTAAGACCACGAAAAACACGCAGATGCATACGAGATCTAACTCAACAGCATAATAATAGGATGAGTTCATTATTGAGCCTCCTTATCATTGCGCTTTTGCTTTATTTCATCATTCATCTTGGTGTTCTTTAGCTTCTCTTTTTCGCGTCTTGCTTTTTTAAGCATCTTATTGCGATACATATTTTTATCAGCAATCTTTAAAAGCTCATTTGCTGATGCGTTAGGAACATTAAGATTTGTAGAGCCTACAGAGAATGAAATTGAAAAATTTTCAAAAGCAATCGCAGCCTTTTCACCTAAATAATCCTCTAAAAGATGAAGCATTTTCAGATGATCTTCTTCACGCTGATGGTGAGAGATAATCACAAACTCGTCACCTCCTATTCTTGCTAAAAAACAGTGGTGCTCTTTACCAACATCACGCATAGACTCAGCTACAGTACGCAGAGCAACGTCTCCCATCAGGTGACCATGCTGATCGTTGATAGCCTTGAAATCATCAACATCGATATAGGTTAAATAGATGTTGGATTTTACAGTTGCAGATGAGCCCATGACAGAACTTAGATATTTTCTGAAGCGGTTTCTGTTATTAAGACCTGTAAGAGCATCTGTTGAAATCTTTGCCTCATTAAAATTTGTATACAGAATAACAACAGCAATAGTATTTATAATTACAAAAATGTTGTTCTGTCTGTAACAGGTGTATAAAAGAGAACAGCAGATTAGTGTTGTAAGTGTATAACTGTATAAAGCTGTTTTTTGATCATCAGGATTTGCATTTTTTATAAATCTATAGGTTGTTGGTACCAAGAGTGTAATCATGTACAGCGCAACAACAGCATACAAGTAAAACCAGAACTGTCCCTGAACAGGGGCGCCAAACAGATTTAATTTAAACAGATAGTTATTAAATGGCGACATTGCCGACATTACGATAACAGGAACAATAGGAAGTCCTAAGACAATTCGCGCTGTAGAGCTTTCTGTTAATGAAAAAACCTCTAGTCTTTCTAATGCAGCAAAGAGCCAGCAGTAAATAATAATAATTGTCATTATGTAGTTAATACAATGCAGAACCCAGTGTGTATTAACATAAGTTGCGTACGGAATTAGAACAATACATGTTCTTAAAACAAGCAGAAAGATTAAAACAAAGCATACCGCACTGAATGATTTTACAGAGGCAGTCTTCGTTTTAATCTGAGCTCTTAATACAATAAATACTAAGGTGAATAATAAAAACGCAATTTCTATTTTAAAAAAAAGTGTCATATCAATTATTAAAAGAATTACTCAACGAAGAAGCTCCGGTATTAGTCTTTTTTCTTCTCTTGGCTCTTTCTTCTTGTTCGTTCTTCTTTTGAATTTCCTTTTTAATAACCTTAAGCTTCTGATTCTTATTTAATTTCTTGGTTTCCTGGGCTTTTTTGATATAAGCCTCAGCAGCATGATCACGTTGCTCTTCCTTTTCTATTAAATCTTCCTTTCCATTAGCAAAATTCGATGCTAAAGCAACCTCATTGTTTGAAGACTGTTGAGATGACACGTCTCGAGAAACAATAACTTCAACGCCATTTTCATTTGAAATCTTCTCATTATAGCCATGCTTGATAGCTAATTCATCTTTTGTCAGGGGCTTTTTATAATCTTTAAAAGTAATGGCGGATTCAGTGTTGATTCTTCTGTCAATTTCCATTACCTGCTCACGGGCATCTTTATTCTGCTTTTTAGCGTTAACTTTAACAAGTTCAGTGATTTCAGTTTCTAGTTCATTTTCAGATGCAGCATCTTCCTTATCAAAAGATACTTTAGAGCTGATATCTTTTGCTTTAGTTTCAATGCTATATGATAATACAAATACAGCAAATCCAACCGCAAGCAGCGCACCTATAAGTTTTTTAACCTTATAACACCAGATGTACATCGCTGATACTCCATTATGATATTTATTGTATAAAAATATTCATTAAATTCAGTGAGAAGGATTACATAGACAAAAATTTATATTAGATTTTTACTCAGATTATATTAATTAAAACAGAATTTATACATTAAGTTCATCAAATTTTTAATATTTTCGTATTAATAATCTAGCAGTTAAAGATGCTAATAAAACGATATATAAGCCTTTCATCTCTAATATCGTCAGTATAAAGAGTTTGAGTAATCAAAGATAAAACAAGGTAAATAATTCTGTTCTTCCGAAAAACTTTGGTAAGCACTGATTTGGTTGCACAATATTAACCCAGTGCTTATATTAAACTGTGAGTGCTTTACCTTTAAAAGCACTCTTAATTCTCAAAAAGAAATATTCAAAATCTCTAAAACCAAAAGCAATTCTCTTAAGTACCTTAATCTTGTTGTTAATG
>JAAYPN010000067.1 GCA_012519775.1 Aeromonadales bacterium
GTTCAAATCAAGTTCTGATTTTCCACATGAGCACAAAAGTGCACTCATAAAAAGAAGATATGCAGTGCAGACTGATTTTGTGTAAAGAAAAGATTTCATTTATATTTAAGCCTTACAGATATTTTTTCCTATTCTACAATATTTTATGTCTTATTTTTATTCTTATACCATTGTCAGCTTTCATTCATACTTTTACACAAATTTAGTAGGATAAGTCATTAACTTTTACATGCTTTTAATACTATCTAATCAATAAACAATATTTATAGGTATGAATATGAAAACAAATTATTTACAGCCACATTATCTTAAGAGTCTTATAAGCTCAGACGAGGATTTCGTATCTATCGTTGAGAATCTTATATCTAATGATTCAGTTACATCATCAACCTTAAATGAAAAGGATTATGCCTTAGCTGTTGTATCAGCATGCATTGGCAGCAACGGTCTTGACCTTTTCAAAAAAGTTATCGTCCAGGTTCTAAAGGATAAGGTTTTAGAGGTACTTGAGCTTTGCGAGATTGTTTATCAGTCACAGCCTTTTGTAGGATTATCTAAAAGCTACTCTTTGTAAAGAAATTATCTAAATACTTAGGTAAAAACGAAATCAAGGTTCCAAAATCCTCTAAAAAGGAAAAGACTGAAGATGATAACCGTCAGAGCATAGGCCATGAAATTCAGGCAACCTTATTTGGATCACTTACACACAGCTTATCAAATGAAAAATTAAATGCTCTTATCTAGGTTAACTGCTATGGTGATTTCCACTCACGCAAACACCTTTCTTTAAGATTACGTGAGTTATCAGCTTTTGCAGTTTTATGTTCTATGGATAACTGCAAAGAACAGCAACAGTCTCATGTCAGAGCAAACTATGTTGTAGGCAATGAATATTCAGATTTAGTAAACGTCATCACGGCTAGCGTTCCTTTTATAGGTTATGTAAGAGCAGCAAACGCAGTTAAAATTTTAGATGAGGTTGTAGTTGCAGAAGGTTTTGTTAACAGCAATTCTGATGCCGCCGTAAAAACAGAAACTAAGACTGAGGCAAAATCTGATGTTAAAAGTGAGAACAAAGAAGAGACACTAGTACTCTTATCTATGTGGTATAGGCCGTATCAGACAACTGATATGGCCTCTTTTTAGGATTGTTTAACAGATTTTATTTTTAAGATTATCTTTTAAAAGATTGAATTCCTCTGTTGAAATAAGTCCCTGAGATAAATGATACTGTAGTTTCTGAAGTTGAGCCTCACGCTCAACTGCTGCAGGATCGTCTGCAAGACATAAATCCTCATCAGATGATTTAATCTTCTCATCAACTGATTTTTCATCAGTGTCATCTTCTAATTCACTCTCCTGTGCCGCACTCGTATCAAGCTTGTCTGTAAACTTATTGATTTTGCTAATCATGTCTTTAGCATAATTGGCAATACCATCGTTATAGCTTGAAAGTTCAAGTTGTGTCTTTAAGCCCTCCTGAGCTGCAAGTCTTTCAATTTCAGGATCGACACCACAGGCAACATCAGGATCGACATAGACAATAGGTGTTCCATAGTACATACCTACTGTATCTTCTACATCTTTAAGATCCCATTTAGGCTCATGATTAAAATAACGGGCATACATGAACATAAAACGCATGGTCCGTACGTTTTTTATATCCCATTTATCAAGATTCTGTGAAAAAGCTGCCGCATCATAAAACATGGATGACATGTTTTTTACAGTCGATACATTCCATGAGGAGATATCCTTATTAAAGGATGAGGCAAACTGGAACATGCCTCGCATGGACTCTACCTTTGAGACATTCCATGCGCTTAGATCCTCATTGAAATTTCTGGCAAAACAGAACATGTATGACATATCCCGTACATTTGAGACATCCCAGGTTTCAATACCGTTAAAGAAGAATCTTGCCTGAGCACCTGTCTCAAGAACAGGTTCAAACAAATGACTCATATCGGTTATACAGGATGTATCAATCTCGTTTAACTCGATTTCCTCATTTAAGATTAACTTTCTTAATTCGTTTTTTGTCTTAGGTCTGTACTTGTGTTTTTTACGAAAAATCATCTTTACGCCATTATGTTTGTGACTAACAACTTTCCTGTGGCCTTGTTATTTTTATATAACCATACTGATCTGATTATATATTTTCTGAAATTGCAGATTTAAAACCGCACACACACAATTTAGATTTTTATTTACTAATACTTTAGAAAACTAAATAAGATGACTGCACAAAGTCGCGATATGAATGAGATTTACGAATACAGATGTGTACGTAACGTACACAGGTAATTAAGCCATGAATCAGAATAAATACTGAGAATTCATTAGGTTACAAGAATAAACCTTACATTCATGGTGGAGGTGGCGAGACTCGAACTCGCGTCCCAATTGACTTCATCTTCGGCGCTACATGTTTAGGCAATCATTGATCTCGATGCCCGCTGCGGACCGCCACGCCACAAAGCACCCAGTCTGAAAATTCATTTAATGCTTCCGCCTCAGACGGGGCTTCCACACGATCTAGTGAAGAACCGACCCCGGACTAACTAAGCGTCACTAGAAAGGCTTAGAGCCGAGGGCTTCGAGCAGGTTATTAAGCTGCTAAAGCGTAGGTTTCGTCGTTTGCGACTATATTTATACGACTGTTTAACGAGGATTCGCTACTCGACATGCTCCTAGGACTAGGTGCAACCAGTCGAAACCAGAATCACCCCCATGGAGAACTTAAATTATACCTTATGCACCGTAGTTATCAATACTTTTGAGTACAAAAAATCCAAAGATTTACATTATTTTTTCGATTTTTTTACATTGCTCCGAAATAGGTATTTTTGCTAAAAAGTCTCAATTTTTA
>JAAYPN010000011.1 GCA_012519775.1 Aeromonadales bacterium
ATTAGAAAAGCAGGCTTAAAACCTGCTTTAAATGAATTTGATTATTTTGCAGAATTTGCATCCGTTGTAGCTTTGTTACTACCAGATCCAATAGGCTTGCCATCATCGCCAATCTGCATTGCCTTTGCCTCACCAAGATTATCTTCATCTGAAGAATTATCATCAGCTGTTGCTCTGGTAATTGGCTTGCCATCTTCACCAATAGATGCTACTCCACCGCCAGGTTTAAAGATCTGAACCTTAGGTTTTTGTTCTTCCTGCTGATTTAGGATCTGCTGATTTTGCTCCTGAGGAGAAACTACAGGATCATCAGATAAACCATCAGTAGTTTTCTTAGGCTTTAGAGTATAACCTTTGGTTGTAGCGTCAGCTGGCTCTTTTGTCAGGTAGTCAGGCAGAAATTTTACAGGTCCTCTATGATTCTGTGCAATTCTGTTTAACTTTACACAATCATCGATAATGGAGTTAGACAGCTCAAAAAATCCCTCTAAAGGTATTTCATATACCCTAGGTTTGCGTTTTTTTCCCTGCAATAGCGCAATTGACAGTCTGCCACCTTCACCTAGCTGCAAGAATAAGTCTGAAATCTTTTTAGCCTGCATCTGGGTAAATGGAGCAAAGATGATTCTTGATGGTGGCATTATCTGCCCACGTAAAGAATACTCCTGACCATTGTCCACTAAAAATCTTGCAAAGACGTAACCACGTGACTGATCAGTGATCGAGATATCAAGTGTCGATACATCTAGCTCATAAGCAGGAGTTGGAGACTGGAACATACAGCCTACCTTGAAATCATACTTATTAGTCATAGAGCTGACGACTTTAAACACCGCCTGGCGATGTTTGATACGTCTGTCTATCTGCAGGAATTTAGCATCCGATCCTTTATTGAAAGTATTGTCAGCATTGTCGACAAGACGCCAGATATAGGATGATGAAATGGACCATCCGGACTGTACAAGGGCAAAAGCCTGTGCAGAGCACAGGCCTAAAATTAAGGAGGAAACTAAAAGTGTTTTTTTAACTTTCATAAAAACATTTTAGTATAAAATACGGCACTTTAGTGTGCCCTCGATCTCCTTTAATAAAGGAACAACTGCCTGTGGATCCTTTGAATGAATATCCATAACCACATAACCGATGTCAGCTGTTGTCTGCAGATACTGTGCAGCAACGTTGATATCAAGCTTTGCAAAGATTTCGTTGATTTGACGCATAACGCCTGGAATATTCTTATGAATATGTAGAAGACGTGATACATCCTCACGAATTGCAGGAAGTGCAACCTCTGGGAAGTTAACAGCAGTTAGAGTTGAACCATTGTCTGAGTATAGAGCAATCTTCTCGGCAACTTCAGCACCAATGTTCTTTTGAGCCTCTTCAGTACCGGCACCAATGTGTGGAGTTAGAATTACGTTATCAAACTCACGTAGTGGAGTTACGAACTCTTCACCATTCTTTGAAGGCTCTTTTGGATATACGTCAACAGCAGCACCAGCTACCTTACCTGAGCGAAGTGCATCAGCTAAAGCATCGATGTCTACAACGGTACCACGAGATGCGTTGATGAAACGAACGCCGTCTTTCATCTTGGCAAACTCTTCTTTACCAATCATACCCTTTGTAAGTGCAGTCTCAGGTACGTGTAAAGTTACGATATCTGATTTTGCAAATAACTCATCTAGAGACTCAACCTGCTTTGCGTTACCTAAAACCATCTTTGACTCTGTGTCGTAGAAGATTACAGATAAGCCTAAAGCTTCAGCTAAGATACCAACCTGAGTACCGATATGACCGTAACCTATAATACCGATAGTCTTACCACGAGCCTCATGACAACCTGTTGCAGCCTTATTCCAGCCACCGCGGTGTAATAGGAAATTACGTGCAGGAATATCACGAAGTAACTGTAGGTATTCGCCGGTTACAAGCTCAGCTACAGAACGGGTATTTGAGAAAGGTGCATTAAATACAGGAATACCAAATTCAGCTGCTGCCTTTAAGTCAACCTGATTTGTTCCAATGCAGAAACAACCGATACCGATTAACTTCTTAGCATGAGATAAAACTTCACGAGTTAAATGGGTACGTGAACGAATACCGATAAAATGCACATCAGCAATCTTATCTAGTAACTCCTGGCCATCTAAAGCTTTCTTTAGGTACTCTACGCTGGTATAACCCGATTTGTTTAAGGATTCTACAGCACTTGGGTCAACCCCCTCTAATAGTAAGATTTTAATCTTTGACTTTGATAAAGATAATGAAGGATGCATGTAAACCTCTTTATTTAATTTGACAATACCACTGCCATAAAAAATGCCCAACCTAACATTAGACTGGGCACATTTAATTATTTCTTGGCCTGATTTAACTTTCTACGCTCGATAACGGCGTCACTCAGAATCTTACAAATAGCTTCTGTGTCATCCATTCCGATGCAAGCATCAGTAATTGACTGACCGTAAACTAAGTTATCTAAGTCCTGAGTTAAATCCTGTCTGCCCTCTACTAGATTTGACTCTAACATCATACCAAAGATGCGGTTATCGCCAGCTGCAATTTGTTTTGCAACATCTTCAGATACGTCAACCTGTCTCTTAAACTGCTTGTTTGTGTTTGAGTGAGAAGCATCGATCATAACCATTGGTTTTAAGTGAGCCTTCTCTAGAGCCTGACATGTTGACTCAACATCCTTAGCGCTGTAGTTTGGCTCATGACCACCACGAAGAATTACGTGACAGTCTTCATTACCCTTGGTATGAACAATAGCAACGTGCCCCATCTTGCTTACTGACATGAAGGTGTGCTCGTTCTCAGCTGCAATAGCTGCATCAATTGCAATCTTAACAGAACCATCTGTAGCATTCTTGAAGCCGATTGGGCATGAAATACCAGATGCTAGCTGTCTGTGTAACTGTGACTCTGTTGTACGTGCACCGATAGCACCCCATGAAATGAAGTCATCGATGTACTGAACTGTAATAGGATCTAGGAACTCGGTAGCTGCAGGCATGCCTAAGCTGTTGATATCGCATAGTAGCTTACGAGCAATACGTAATCCGCTGTTGATATCATGTGAGTCATCTAGAGCAGGATCGTTGATTAGCCCCTTCCAGCCAACGGTTGTACGTGGCTTTTCGAAGTATACGCGCATGATGATAATTAACTGTTCTTCAAACTTCTGGCGTAACTTCATTAAACGGTTAGCGTATTCAATTGCAGCATGTGTATCATGAACTGAGCATGGACCTGCAATAACAACCAAACGGTCATCTACGCCGTCAAATACGTTGTGGATCTCTCGTCTTGCCTGAGAAACAACCTGATTTGTAAATTCTGTTGCTGGGAACTTTTCAATCACAGCAATTGGAGGTAATACCTGATACATTTCACTAATCCTTGTATCTACAATACCACGCCCCGCTTCATTAGGCGGGGTGAGGTTTAAATTCTTGTCTATAGTCATAAAAAACCGCCTAATTATCTATATGAATAAAATCGCCAATAATAATAGTTTGAGCTGTTAAATGAAGCACAATTCACCTGACATATTGAAACATCGTTTAAAACATTTTCTCTTCTCAAAAAATTATTAGTATTCACGATGATAACCTAAAAAATTTAAACTTATTAAAATCTAAAAGAGCGTAAAAAAGTAATTTTTTTACAACTCTCAATTCCATATTATGTGTGAGTACTCATTATAATAAGGTCAATAGTGTATATTCAAGTATAAATATGATTTTGTTAAGAAAAGATCATTTTGCGGATCATATCTGAGGCTTAAATTTTCGCACAAATACGATGTCTATGCGCTTTATTAAATGCTAAATGTCAGTATTTTTTTTTGCAAAAAGTTATGCTTTTGCAATTTTTTATTAAACTGAATTCAGATTAAGCGCAAATAATCTTTGATTTTACAGAAAATGAGGCCCTATCTACTGTGAGATACTCTTAATACCTTGATAAGACCTTAATGTAGAACTACAAATCAAGAACGAGTGTTACAGGACAGTGATCTGATCCCATTACATCACTTTCGATTTTAGCGTCTTTAATGAAAGGCTTTAACTCATCCGATACAAAGAAGTAATCAATTCTCCATCCGATGTTCCTTGATCTTGCAAAGGTCTTATATGACCACCATGAGTAGCAGTCTTTAATATCACCATGAACATGACGGAAGGTATCAACATAGCCTAAAGACACCATTCTATCTAAAAATGCGCGCTCTTCAGGGAGGTAGCCCGTGTTGCGCTCATTCTGCTTTGGTCTTGCCAAATCAATTGCCCTGTGAGCGATATTAAAATCACCGCAGACAACAATTGGCTTATCTTTACGTAAAGACTCTGCGTACTCAATAAAGCTGTCAAAAAATCCCATCTTATAAGGCACACGTAAAAACTTACCTGTAGGCTTGCCGTTATCATCTAAAACTGCAGCACCGCCATTTGGGAAATAGCCATTAAAGAAATGGAATTTCTCAAACTCAATATGAATGATTCTACCCTCGCCTTTGAACCTGTCATCTGGCAGTTCATATTCAATCCTAAGTGGTTTTAATCTGGTGTATACAGCAGTACCCGAATAGCCTTTCTTTACAGTTGAAGAGCAGAAAAAGCTGTCATAGCCAGGTCTGTTCTTAAGCTCATCACTAATCTGGTCAGCATTTGCCTTGGTTTCCTGGAAACCAATCACATCATAATCAGTGTTATAAAACCACTTAAAGCCTTCTTTTGCACTGATAGCTCTTATACCGTTAATATTCCAGGAACTAAGTGTAATTGTCATATAAATCCTTAATTATTAGTGTTAATCTTGTTTTCAATATCGCTGATTGAAGCTGTGTTATCACCGCCAATTGCGCTCATAAGAGAAATGGTGGTGTTCAGATTGTTCAGCTTTGCCTCAAGATAAGTTATCTTGGCGTTTCTCATGGTATCAGCAGCAGATAGAAAATCAGTTAAAGCTACAAGACCTGTCTGATATCTTTCAAAATAGCGTGAATAGTTTCTTACTGATAACTCATAGGTATTCTTGTAGGTTACAAGATTCTCTTGATGCAGATTGTAGTTTGCAATCTCATCATAAACCTCAGCTACAGCTTTGATATAGTCACTGACAAAGTTTAGTGTTGCAATATCTACATCCTTATACGCGCTCTTTCTTTCAATATTAAGCTTATTAAAGTTTAAGAAAGGAAAAGTAACAGCAGCGCCTAGTGCACCAATTGGATTTGCAAGGAAGTTTGCAAAGGTGTCAGTGCTTCCTGAGCTAATTGAAGCTGATAAGGTAATATCCGGGAAGAATGCCATTTTAGCGGCATTGTAATCTGCAATTTTCTGACGTAGAAGAGCTGCATCCTGCATTAAATCAGGACGTCTTGATAAAAGCTTTGCAGGAACATCAAGTGAGAATTCCGGAATGGTGGCATCATCAATTGAGCCTACAGAAACCTCAACATTAGGTGCCTCTCCTAACATTACATTTAAAGCACTCTTTGCCTTTTGCAGATTGGCTTTTCTTGTGGCGAGGGATGTCTGTACCTTTAAATGATTGATTCTTGCATCATCAACATCAAGACTGCTTGCAGCACCTTGTGAGTATTTTGAGTTTACAAGCTCAAGTCTCTTTTGTGAATCGTTTAAATCCTCAAGACCAAGCTTGTATGCCTCCTTACAGAAAGCATATTGCCAGTAAGCCTTAGCTGTAGTTTCAATTACAGTAAGTCTCATAGCCTTATACTCATAGGCTGTAGCTTCAAAAGATGCAAGAGCACTCTCATCTTTTGCCTTTAGCTTGTGGAAGAGATCAGCCTGATAGGATAAAGAGAATGAGCCGCTTGACGATTTATGAGTTGAATCATGGTAGTCAAGAGCTCTTTTAGTCTGAGCGCCTAACTGAGCGTTCATCGATGGATGATCGTCAGTTGCGGTTAAATCAACATTCAGACTTGCCTTTTCTACGTTTACAAAAGCCTTTCTGATATCAAAGTTGTTCTCTAATGCCTTTTCAACGTTCTTTGATAAAAGTGCATCATTAAAACTCTGATAATACCTGTCAGACAGTTCATTTCCTGTAAAGGAGCCTGAATCAGGATAAGCACCTACAGTAGGAAATGACGGCTCTTTATAATCTGTAAACATCATTGAGCAGGAGCAAAGTACCATGCTCATTAAAATCAAAGCCGCCGGTGCTAATTTAAATTTCATTAAAACTAACCTAAAAGAGTTTCTTCTAAATACTCATGCCACATCGGTGTCTTAAGATTAAATGTCTTTTCAAACAGAGCTGTACTCATGCGTGAATCATTTGGACGCTTTGCCTTTGCGCCAAACTCCTTGGTGGTAATTGGAGTTACTGTAACTCTGTGCTTTATAAGACCAAGAGAACCTGCTTTTGCTAAAATCACCTTTGCAAAATCATTTCTTGCAATAGCATCACGTCCGCAGTAGTTGTAAACACCATATTTATCAAAGCCCCCCTTGAAAATCATATCTGCAATATTACAGATATCATATGCAAGAGCTCTAGCAGGTGTTGGATTACCTACCTCATCACACACAACAGTTAAAGTATCGCGTGTTTTTGATAGGTTTAGCATGGCTTTTACAAAGTTCTTGCCATAACGGCCAAAAATCCATGAGGCACGTAAAATTACTGCATCACAGCCTGACTGCGAGATATATTTTTCACCAAATAACTTAGTGTTTCCATAGACGCAGGCAGTGTTTGTAACCTCATCTTCTGTATGAAGCTTTGACAGATTATTGTCATAAACATAATCTGTTGAAATGTGAATTAAAGGAACATTGTAAGATGCGCACGCATTTGCAAGATACTTAGGACCTAAAGCATTTACAGCATAGGCAAGATCTTTTTCTTCTTCAGCCTTATCTACAGCAGTGTAGGCAGCTGAATTTATAACCAAATCAATCTTGGTGCTTGCAAACATGGACTGAACAGATGTTTCATCAGCAATATCAAGATCCTGATGAGAACAGGCGATTACTCTGTGCCCCCTTTTTAAAAGCTCTTCAACAAGTTCAAGTCCTACCTGACCTTTAGCGCCTGTAAGTAATATCTGGGCCATTATTTTTCCTTTTTATTCGATTTTTTAGCCATGTTCATTACAATATGTTTCAATACTTCATAGGATTTATTAAATGCACCAACTGGTAAACACTCATATGGACCGTGGCAGTTTAGAGCTCCTGTAAAGATATTAGGTGTTGGAAGGCCCTGATTAGACAGATTTGAGCCATCTGTGCCACCACGTACCTTATTCTCAATGACGCTTACCTTAGCGTCTTTATAGGACTTTCTTAAAAGATTAAGGAAATCTTTGTGCTCTTTTAAAACGTCTCCCATATTTGCATACTGGAAGGTTGTTTTAACACTTACCGTACCTTTACCGTATTTCTCATTTAATAACTCACTAATTCTGGTGAGTAATTGTAAACGTTTTTCCATGCCAGGATGAGTAAAATCACGAATAATCATCTTTAATTTGCACATAGAGCTGCTGCCCTCGATGTTGTGCACATGGAAAAAGCCCTCATCCCCCTGAGTTGTTTCAGGAGTTTCATATGATGGCAGCATAGCCATAAACTCATTGGCAATTGAAATTGCGTTTTTCATGGTTTTATAGGCTACAGCTGTATGTACGCTAAGTCCTTTGATATTTACTATAGCGCCATAAGCGTTAAAGGTTGCCACATCAAGCTCACCTAAAGCTGTACCATCTACTGTTACACCATAGTCGCAGTCTATTGCCTTTACATCAAGATGAGTGGTTGAAAGACCGATTTCCTCATCTACTGAAAATACCACAGTAAGAGGACCGTGCTTTATTGAATCGTTAATCTTAAGATTATGCAGAAGATGCAGTATGCAACTGATACCTGCCTTATCATCGGCACCTAACAGGGTATTACCGTCAGTTATGATGATATCGTCACCAGTAAAGTTCCTAAGCTCTTTGCAGATATCATCATTTAAAACAAGACCGTTATCAAGTTCAATGCCATTGCCCTGATAGTTCTTTACAAGTCTTGGTCTGATATTAGCGCCGCTGCAGTCTGGAGCTGTATCCATATGAGCTAAAAGACATAAGGATTTTGCACTCTCGCAGCCTTTTGATGCCTCAATCTTTAAGGTGATAACACCATTACCATCCTGCTTTGCCTTATAGCCAAGATCATTGATACACGATAATAGATATGCACCAAAACGAAGTTGTCCAACGGTTGATGGAACCTGTTTTGATTCAGGATCGGATTTGGTGTCAAAAGAGATTAAATCTAAAAAGATTTTAACTAACGGATCAACACCACAAAGATTATCAAGATCTTTTGTATTTCCTTTTTGCATATCTACTCCTGTTGTTTTTATTAGTCTCGAGCTAATGCATCAATTGGATTTAATTTTGCAGCTGAGCGTGCAGGCATATAACCGAACACTACACCTATTATAGACGATGTTAGAACAGCTATCACTATCGAGGTTAAGGAAAATGATAAGGGAATAGCAGGTACAAGTACTTTTAGAATGCCGCCCAATATCATAGAGAAAAACACACCTAAAAGACCGCCTACAATACATACTGTAATAGACTCAATCAAAAACTGTGTCATGATATCTGATCGTCTTGCACCAACAGCCATACGAATACCAATCTCACGTGTTCTCTCTGTTACTGATACAAGCATAATATTCATAACACCAATACCGCCAACAATTAAAGAAATCACCGCAATTGCAGAGATTAACAGTGTAAAGGTACCTGTAGTCTCTGAGATGGATTTCATAATCGTATCAGATGAGAACATGAAGAAATCCTGTCTTCCATGTCTTGATTTAATCAGGTTGTTTATAGATGCCTCAGCTACAGCTGGAGAGAAGCCGTCAGATGTTCTGACAATAATTGATGAGATGTAGTTCTGCTTTACAATTCTTGTCATTAAAGTGCTGTATGGAACAAAGATATTCAATGATCCAGATCTGGTAAAGGCAACATCCTTATCTACAAGAACGCCAACAACAGTAACAGGCTTTCCTAATACAAAAATTCTTTTGCCGATAGCATCATCATGAGGAAAAAGTGTAGTCTTGGTTGTATAGTCAATCACACCAATCTGAGGTGATGACTCTGACTCATCATCTGAAAATAGTCTGCCCTTGTCTACTTCAATACCATATACTCTAAAGTATTCATTTGATACTCCCATAATGGTGGCTGTTGAATCAACATTTCCCCTTTGTACAAGTCCAGATGTCTGTACTGTAGGTGTTGCCGAATCCACAAAAGGCTGGCCTTTTAAGGCTTTTAAATCCTTGATACTTAATGTTCTGACCTTGCCTGATCTCATATCACCCATTCTTTCACCAGGCATAATTGAGATGGTATTAGTGCCCATTGAAGAGATGTTTTCAATAACCTTGTCAGAGGCACCACGTGCTAAAGCCACAACAGAGACCACTGACATGATACCGATGATGATACCAAGCATTGTAAGAAGTGTTCTCATGCGATTTGATACCATCGCACGAATTGCCATGACATAGGCTTCTTTGAATCTGTCAGCGTATGCTCTTAATAAATCTACAAGTTTTGAGGATTTGATTTCATCTACAGCTTTTGACTGTACATCCTGATGATCTGGGATAGCATCATTTACTGTATCTGACTCTACCCTGCCGTCTTTAATGGTAATAACTCTGTGGGCATGAGCTGCAATCTTCGGATCGTGAGTTACCAGAATAATGGTATGTCCCTGCTCATTTAACTGAGTTAGGATCTGCATTACCTCTTCACCTGATTTTGAATCAAGCGCACCTGTAGGCTCATCGGCTAAAATAATCTGACCGCCGTTGATTAGAGCTCTTGCAATAGATACTCTCTGCTGCTGACCGCCAGATAGCTGTGACGGTCTGTTCTCAACCTTATTTTTAAGTCCCAGTTTCTCTAAAAGACTTATCGCCTTTTGAGTTCTTCTCTCTTTATCGATACCAGCATAGATTGATGGGATCTGCACATTCTCTTTAGCATCTAAATGACCTAAAAGATGGTATCTTTGAAAAATAAAGCCAAAAAAGTTACGGCGCAAGGCTGCAAGCTCATCAGGTAGCATAGCAAAGGTGTTCTGTCCGTTTACCTTGTAGCTTCCCTGTGTCGGTGTATCAAGACAGCCTATGATATTCATAAGTGTTGATTTACCAGAGCCTGAAGGGCCTATAATTGCTACAAGCTCACCTTTGTTAATCTTTAAATTGACATCATGTAAGACCTCAACTAAAGACTCTCCCTGTCCATAGGATTTTTTGATACCGGAAAGCTCTAATATGACCTGCCCCATTAGAAAGGACCTCTTCTGCGCTTGCTATTATTTTTCATAGCCTGTGATTCAGCTGACTCTACATCATCACCGATTACTACAGAATCTGTGTTTTCAAGACCTGATAACACCTCTACGTACTGATCGTCTTTAATACCAATACCAATTGTCTTCTCATGGACCTGGCCACCTTCTAAAACAAAAACTGTAGCCTCTTTGTCTTTAGTAGTACGAAGTGCTGTAAGTGGTAGTGTTGAAACGTTCTTTTTACTTTCAATATCGATAGTTACATCTGCTGTCATGTCAATACGCAAGGTTCTATCTAAATTGTCAGCAATAATATCTGAGTTGTAGTAGATAGCCTGTGAATTTGAAGATGAGGAAGATGAAGATGATGAGGCAGTTGAAGTGCTCTGACTGTATGATGAAGGAGCAGGATCGATTCTCTCTAACTTGCCTGTAAAGGTTCTGTATGGAAGACCTAAAATTGTAAATGAACAATCCATGCCAGGCTTTACATTAACCACATCAGCCTCGGAAATCTCAGTCTTTACCTTCATCTTATCTAGGTTTGCAAGACGCAGAATTGTAGGGGTTGTCTGGTTGGCATTAACAGTCTGACCTACAGATACTACAGTTGCATAGACTGTTCCGTCAAATGGAGCCTTAATCTTGGTGTAGCCTAAGTTGGTTATGGCATCATCTACAGATAACTGAGCCTTCTGTCTTTGAGCTTTTAACTCATCAAGTGATGATAAAGCCATCTGATAGGCTGCATCTGCAACCTCGGCATCCTGCTTTGATGTTGCATCAACTTTAACTAGATGTTTCTGTCTGTCATATTCAAATTTTAATTTTTTAATCTCAGCTTTTTTTGAGGCAATCTGAGCATCAATAATGGCAATCTGGGCCTGCGCAGTCTTTAGCGCTGTCTCCTGGATTTTAGGATCAATCTCGCAGAGTAAATCGCCCTTTTTAACATCATCACCTGTATCAACATACAGTTTCAGAATCTGACCTGATACCTGAGCACCAACATCAACCTGCTCGATACCTGCAATGGTGCCAGTTGCAAACACTTGCTTTGAAATATCACGGTTTTGCGCGTGAATTGTCATGTAACTTACTGGCTGTGTTTTTAAAGATGAATAGGTAATATAAGACACTGCAACTAAAGCTAAGCCGCCTAAAACTGCATACTTTTTAAAATTTCTTTTGTTTTTAAGTTTTTTAAAGTCAATCATATTCAAAATTTCTTGGACTAATTATGAGATAATATTACTAGTGTAATATTATCAACATCCAATGTTAGAAAATACCTAGTACATACACTTTTCAATATATGTACACTATTGTATCAGTAGATAAAGCAAGGTTCATCATGAGTTCGGTTAAAACAACCTCCATCGTCGCATTAAATGAAGGAAGAGAAAAATCTCTTTTACGTCACCATCCATGGATTTTTTCAAAAGCAATCGATAAGGTAAGTGGCACTCCTGATAAAGGCAGTTGTGTGGAAGTTGTCGATGCAAAGGGTAATTTCCTCTGCTATGGTCTTTACAGCCCTGAATCTCAAATCAGAGTACGCGCTCTGTCATTTGATAAAGATGTTTATGTTGATGAAAATTTAATTTCTAATCGTCTTAAGGATGCCTTCAATTTAAGAGCAAAGGTTTTTGCCCGCGGTAATGACGGCGTAAGAATCGTCTCATCTGAGGGCGATCTGCTGCCAGGTCTTATAGTCGATAAATACAACGAATACCTTGTAATCTCCATCTCATCATGCGGTATGGAGCATTTTTATGACACTATCGTAAACACACTAAAGGAAATCTTCCCGGAATGTTCAATTTACGAAAGATCAGATACCAAATCACGTTTAAAGGAAGGTCTAAAGGCACGCACAGGCGTAGTTTTCGGTAAAGAGCCTGAGGATACCATCTACGTTAAAGAGGAAGGTGAAGTTTACATTCCTGTAGATATTAAAAACGGTCATAAGACAGGTGCTTATCTTGATCAGAGATTAAGCAGAATCAAAGTTGGCAAACTCTCAAAAGGTGCTAGTGTATTAAACTGCTTCTCCTATACAGGCAGCTTTGGTCTGTGGGCATTAAAGGGCGGCGCTGCAAAAATTGAGAATATTGATGTTTCAGAGCATGCTCTAAATGCAGCTAAAACAGGTGTTGCCTTCAATCATTTAGATCCAGGTCGCTGCAAGTTCCTTAAAAAAGATGTGTTTGCATATCTTCGTGAGCAGGTTGAAAAAGGCGTTAAATACGATCTTGTTGTATTAGACCCACCAAAATTTGCAGAAAGCGCAGCTAACCTTAAAAAGGCCTGCCGCGGTTATCAGGATATTAACCGTTTAGGTCTGATGCTAGTTAAAAAAGGCGGTCATTTATTAACCTTCTCATGCTCAGGTTTAGTTGATCCTGCCCTCTTCCAGAAGATTGTGGCAGATGCAGCATTAGATGCTAAGGTTGACGGCCGTGTAGTAGGTACTCTAAGACAGGATGAGGATCATGTGGTTTCTCTTCCATGTCCTGAAACCTTCTATTTAAAAGGACTTGATATTGCTGTCATGTAGAGGTTGCTATGATTGACTATAAGACCATTACTGTTACCCCTTTTGCTCAAAACTGCAGGATCTTTGTAAACTACGATACAAGTGAATGTGTCGTAGTCGACCCAGGTGACAGAGCTGAAGATATCTATAACGCCATTGTTGAGGCTAAACTTACCTTAAAGGCAATTTTAATTACTCACATCCACCTTGATCATGTAGGCGCAGTTGCAAAGCTCAGTAAGCTCTCAGGCGCTAAAATCATGGGCAGCTCAATTGAAGATGAGCCTATAAAGACAAGTCTTCCTATGCAGGCTGTAAACTTCGGTCTTAATGAGTGTGAAAAATTTGAGACTGAATATCTAAAAGATGGCGACATCATTGAGCCTATGAGTGATTTCTCACTTAAGGTACTGCACACTCCAGGTCATACTCCAGGTGGTGTTTGCTACTATTGCAAGAAATTAAAGCTTGTGCTTACAGGTGATACCCTGTTTAACGGCTCAGTTGGCAGAACCGATTTTCCGATGGGTGATTATGATAGTCTTATCAAAGGTATTAAAACAAAATTATTTGCCTTAGATGATGAAACTGAGGTACTGTCAGGACACGGTCCTAACAGCACCATCTTAGATGAGAAAACTACAAATCCATATGTAGTCTAAAAATTACTATGCTATTTAAAGATATCCTGCAGCTCTTCTTTAGATAGCATTTTAAGTCCGTTATACTTTCTTTCCTGATTTATTAGATTCTCTTCAACATCCTCAAGATCGATTCTCAGTAAAAAGCCTTTTGTTGCAAGCGCCTCTTCAAGTTTTACAGGGTCGACCTTAGGCAGGTTCTTATGCTCTGAGAGCACAAACATCATGACAAACTGAGGTTCACCAAAGGCATCTAGTAATTGTGCAGGAATATAGGAAAACACATCTTTTTCTTTTAGATACAGGTATCTTCCTTGCTTATTTTTGCTCTTATAAACAAACACTAATCTCTCAGCCATAACGCCTCCTAAATTTTTTTTGTCTATTTTATAAAATAGCACGCAAAATCAGTAAATATATAGCTTTAATGCAACGTTTTATCACATTTATTCAACATGTATGATAAAATCATGCATTATATAAAGATCAATTTAAGGATGGTAAATGTCTGATGTGACTAACACTAGTGCTAATGCTAATGGAGCTAGTCTAACTCGTACTGGTTACTCATTTTCTACCATTACCCTGTCAAAAGGCACACTAGAAGAACTTAAAGAGCTTTTAGAAAAGAAAATCAAGCCAGCATTAGATCTCTATGCTAACAATCCTGTCGTAATTGATGTATCTAATGTCAATTACCTCAATACCATTGATTTTAAGGCAATGCAGTCTCTGTGCAGAGAATACAGCCTGTTTCTTTTAGGATTATCAGGTGTGTTAACAGAAGAGCGTGCACAGACTTTAAACCGTCTTGATATTCCTGTGGTTAACTCATCTAAGTTTGCCCGTATTCGCGAGGAAAACTTCAAACCAAGAGTTATCACCAAAACAGTGGAAATAAAGGTTCCGGTTCAGATTAAAGTTCCATTTGAAGTTCGCATAGCAGAGCCATTGCTTGTAATTGCTCATAACGTAAGATCAGGTGAGCTTATTTCAGCTCCTGACAATTCGGTTATTGTTTTTGGTAATGTCGCCTCTACTGCAAGAATCATAGCCTCTCACAACATCATTGTTTTAGGTGATCTTCACGGTGAGGTATTTGCAGGATCTCCAAAAGATCAGCAAAAGCAGGGCTATGAACAGGCATTTATTTATGTAAACGGTCTGTTCAATCCTAATCTTGTGGCAATTGCAGGTCAGTATCAGACAGCAGATGATCTTGAATGTAATCAGACTATGAAAGACATCTACGGCAAGAAAGGCGCATTAAAGGTTTCATTAAACGGCAAGAATCTAAATTATTGCCCATTAAACGTTTTATAAATAATCATTGATCTCACAAGGAAATATGGAAATGTCAGAACAAGAAGTTAAAAAAGAAAACCAGGCAGCAGAAGAACAAAAGGATACTCTAATTCTAGAGCCAGTTTTAGAAAAAGCTGAAGAGACCAAAGAAGATGATACCAAAGCCGAGAATGTTGATGAGAAGAATAAGACCATGGAGCCATTTAAGAATCTTCATGTTATCGTTGTAACCTCAGGTAAAGGCGGTGTTGGCAAGACCACTTCATCAGCTGCTATTGCAACCGGTATTGCACGCAAAGGCTTCAAGACCGCAGTTTTAGACTTTGATGTAGGTCTACGTAACCTTGATTTAATCATGGGTTGTGAAAGACGTGTTGTATATGACTTCATCAACGTAATTCAGGGTGAAGCAAAATTAAACCAGGCTTTAATTAAAGACAGACACGTTAATAACCTATACGTTCTACCAGCTTCACAGACTAAAGATAAGGAAGCCCTAACTAAAGATGGCGTTGAAAAAGTATTCCGCGAATTAGATGAAATGAATTTCGAATACGTTGTATGTGACAGCCCTGCAGGTATCGAGGATGGTGCTCTAAAGGCACTATACTTTGCTGATGAGGCTATTGTTACAACAAACCCAGAAGTTTCATCAGTACGTGATTCAGACAGAATCATCGGTATTCTAAATGCCAAGTCTCGCCGCTCAGAGCTTGAATTAGAGCCAGTTGCAGCAAAGCTTCTATTAACACGTTATGTTCCAAGCCGTGTTAAGAAATCAGAGATGCTTTCTGTAGAGGACGTTCAGGAATTATTAACTATTCCTTTATTAGGCGTAATTCCAGAGTCTACTGACGTTCTAAAGGCTTCAAACTCAGGTAATCCTATCATCTTAAATGAAGAATCAGATGCAGGTCAGGCATATGAGGATGCTGTTGAGAGATTACTAGGAAATGAGGTTCCACTACGCTTTGTAACCGAGAAGAAGGGTTTCTTTGGAAAATTATTTACTAAGTAAACTAAGGAGTTTAGAATGTCATTTTTAAAGGCTATTTCAGAGGCCATATTTAAAGACAAGTCTGAAACATCGGCGGTTTCTGCAAAGCAGCGTCTACACCTTGTGCTTATTGATGACAGAGCAGGTCGTGAGACACCTGACTACATGCCAAAGCTTCGTCAGGAAATTTTTGAAGTATTAAAAAAATACATCAAAATCGATTCTGAGACTGATGTAGAGTTTAATATTGCCAATAAAGACAATACTGCAATTATGGAAATGTCCGTTTCTTTAGATAAAAATGAAGATCAAGATCAGCAGTAATCTGATTTAAAAATCCCGAAAACCCAGAGACAACTCTGGGTTTTCTTTTTTTTTCGCCGTATTTAATTTTTATCTTATTATGTTTCTTTAGAATTGATTTTGTAAAATATATTATCTTTTTACAGTGTTCTTCAGATCACCATTTAATTTAAACATAAAGCATCATTATGAACTCTTTTGCACAATCAATCGAAAGACTTATATGCTCTTTGCCAGCATTCATGAGGATCTGGTTATTAGAGTACACTCAAAAATTCGTATCTATTGAAGGCAGAACAAAACGCGCTCAGTACTGATACTGTGTTTATCTATAAGGCTGATTCAGTTTGTAATTGGTATCATTTCATTTATCTTTGTTATCCTGTCTCTAATCCCAATTTTAGGTCCGCTCTATATCTCTTTAAATATCATCCTAAGTTTGGCAGCTTTGGCTTTCAGAATTTTTGTAATCGTTTCTGGTATCACTATTACCATCAGACGTTTGCATGATACGGACAAGTCAGCTTGGTAGCTTTTATCCTATGCTATCTTGTACTTTGTTCTGGTTATGGTTGGCGTGATTATTGTGTTCATAGCTTTTGCTTTTGCTTTTGCTTTTGCATCTCAAGGCTATGGTGTAGGTGGAGGCTTGTGGAAAATTACCTAAAGGACAAACATAAAGAATCTAAACCTTGAACACTTTTGCATCTAAACGTTAGACACTTAGAATTCAAACGTTGAACACCTTCCACACAAAGATATTTAGAGACAAAATACTC